>JBMDXL010000032.1:0-9771 GCA_048594465.1 Microlunatus sp.
TACGCCAGCAGGTGCGGCAGGACGACCGCGAGCAGCGCCACCAGACCGCTGGCCACGGCGAGCGTCCGCAGCGGCCGCCGGGAGGTGGCCACCGACACCGCGAGCAGGGCCAGTGCCACCCAGCCCGCCCAGCGACGGATCAGCAGCAGCACGTCGTAGCGGTGCTGGAGCAGGTCCAGCTGCTCACCGGTGAGCAGCGGGAGCGTGAGGCGCTTCTTCTCCAGGGTCAGACCCATGGCTGCGGCGGTCTTCGTGTCGACGGTGACCCCGGCCAGCGTCAGCAGCGGGGTGACGTCGGCCCGGACCACGGTCTTCGGCACGGCTCGGGCGTCGAGCTGGGCGACCGCGGCGTCGCGGGTGCCGACCACCACCCCCGTCACCACGGTGACCAGTGGCTCGAGCGGGGCGGTGGACGTGATCGCCGCCTGCAACCGGCGGACGGCCCGGTCGGCGGTCTTCGTCTGCTTCCGGTCGCCGGCCAGCCGGGACGCCTGCGCGAACGCGGTCCCGGTCCACTCCCCCAGCTGGGCGCGGACGGCCGGCTGGTCGAGGGTCCGGCTCAGAGCGCCGACGAGCCGGGCGTCGTCGTGCAGCACCACGTAGGTGGCGGCGGCGCTCCACCACAGCGAACCCAGCGTCAGGGCCAGGCCCAGACAGGTCGCCGACAGCCTCGGATGCACCCGCACACCACGCATGCTGGCACTGCGCCACCCCCGGCGCGAGGACATCGGCTGCCGCCGGTGCCGACTCTGCCCGGACGGGCAGCTGGCGGGATCCCTTCGCCCGACGGCACCGGAGCGTCTGCCGGCTGTCGGTCGGCTGCCCTACGCTGCCGGATCGTGACCACCCAGACCGCGCCGCTCGTCGACCTGGCGGTGCTGCGCCGCCGGACCCTCGGTCTGCTGGCCACCGGTCAGATCCTCGGCGGGTTGGGCACCGGCGCCGCGTTGAGCGTCGGCGCGCTGGCCGCGAACGCGCTGGCCGGCGCCAGCTGGTCGGGCATGGCCGCCACCATGAGCACGCTCGGGGCGGCGGTGCTGGCCGTCCCGCTGGCCCGTCTGGCCGACCGCCGGGGGCGCCGCCTGTCGTTGAGCTCGGCCGCGCTGATCGCCGCGGTCGGGGTTGCGCTCTGCGTCCTCGGCATGGCTCTCGGCGCGGCGCTGATCCTGTTCCTGGGGCTCGCCGCCGCCGGCGCCTCCACCGCCGCCTCCCTGCAGTCGCGGTTCGCGGCCACCGATCTGGCCGAGCCGGCGACCCGCGGACGCGATCTGTCGCTGGTGGTCTGGTCGACCACGGTCGGCGCGGTGGTCGGGCCCAACCTGGCCGAGCCGGGCGAGGTCGTCGGCCGCGCTCTCGGGCTGCCGCCGTTCTCCGGCGTGTTCGTGTTCGCGGTGGCCGCCCAGCTGCTGGCCGCGCTGGCGTACGCGCTGTTCCTGCGGCCCGATCCGCTCACGGTCAGCCGGCAGCTGCGCCTGGAGCCGCCCTCGGCCGTGCGCACCACCGACGCCGGCGGTTCCGGCGGCGGCGCTTCCGGTGCCGCCCAGGGCGACCTCGGCCTGGTCCGGCTGGCCATCCTGGCCATCGCGCTCAGCCACGCGACGATGGTGGCGCTGATGGCCATGACCCCGGTGCACCTGGTGCACGGTGGGGCGTCGCTGTCGGTCGTCGGGCTGACCCTGAGCCTGCACATCGCCGGGATGTTCGCCCTGTCGCCCGTCTTCGGCGTCCTGTCCGACCGGCTCGGGCGGATCCCGACCATCCTGCTGGGCCAGGCGATGCTCGTCTTCGCTGCGCTGGTGACCGCCCTCGGCTCGCACGACCAGCGGCTGGTGGTGACCGGGCTGATCCTGCTCGGACTGGGCTGGAGTGCGTCCACGGTGGCCGGTTCCGCCCTTCTCACCGACGCCGCCCCGGTCGCGAACCGGGTTCGGCTGCAGGGCCGCAGCGACCTGACCATGAACCTGGCGGGCGCGCTCGGCGGCGCGCTGTCGGGACCCGTGCTGGCCTTCGTCGGCTACACCGGCCTGGCCTGGGGTCTGCTGCTCCCGATCGTCGTGGTGGTGGCGGGCTCGGTCTGGGGTCTCGGCCGGCTCCGCGCCCGCTGAGCACCGGCTCGCCGATCCAGTCCCGCGTCGCCCGACCGCTGCGTTGCTCGAGGTGCCCCCGGTGGGACTCGAACCCACACTCGGGCGGGTTTAAGCCGCCTGCCTCTGCCGGTTGGGCTACGGGGGCCCGTGCGGGCCGATCCTAGTGACCGGCGATCGAGGCATGGCGTCGAGAAGGAGCAGCCGGCCCTCGTACGGCCGGCGGCGGGTGTGTCCACGCCTTCTCGCCGGACGCGAGGGCCCGGCGCCCTGCGGTCACCCCGGTCTCAGCTCGGACCCGGGTCCTCCGGGGCGTCGAGGTAGACCTTGCGGGCGTAGAGGGCGTGCGCGCCGGCCACCCGGTCCAGGAACAGCAGCCCCTGGCAGTGGTCGAGCTCGTGCTGTAGGGCCCGGGCCTCGAAGGCGTCGGTGACGATCTCCACCGTCTCACCGGTGACCGGCAGCTGACCCCGGACGGTGGCCCTGGTCGCCCGCTTCACGTCGCCGGTCAGGTCGGGCACCGACATGCAGCCCTCCCGGCCCTTCTCGTTCTTCGACGACGCCACGAGCTCGGCGTTGACCAGCACGATCAGACCGTGACAGGTCCGGGTCTTCGGGTGCTGGCTGACGTCGACGCAGAACGCCTGGGCCGCGACCCCGACCTGCTGGGCGGCCAGCCCGACGCAGCCCGGCGAGACGCGCATGGTGGCGACCAGGTCGGCGCACAGCTGCACCACCGACTCGTCGGTGGGGTCGACCGGCCGGCCGGGGGTGGCCAGCACGGCGGCCGGGGCGCGGACGACGTCCAGCACCCGGCCCTGGGGCAGGGCGGGGACGGCGGTCACAGCTCGTCGCGCTCCACGTGCCGCAGGCTGACGCCGACACCGAGCTCGGCCGCGACGGCAGCCAGCTCCGTCTCCAGCCGCTGGGTCGCCGCGGGCTCGAGATCGACCTCGGCGAGCAGCACGTAGAGGTCACCGGCCAGCCGGGTGGTCAGGTCGGTGATGTTGCCGCCGGCCGCGGCCACCACCCCGGCGAGGCGGGCGACAATGCCCAGGCGGTCCGCTCCGTGCACGGTCACCAGGTGGGTGCTGCCGCCGGTGGACCGGCGACCGCCGTCGGCGGACAGCTCGCGGACGTCCACGGTGAGCGAGCCGTCGGCCAGCGGGGCGAGGGCGCGCTCGACATCGGACACCGACGCCGAGCCGGCGCAGATCAGCGTCATCGCGAAGTGACCCCGCAACAGGGTCATCGAGGAGTCCTCGAGGTTCATGCCGCTGTCGGCGAGCGCGTCGGCGGCCTGCGCGATGATGCCCGGCCGGTCGTGCCCGACGACGGTGATGGCCAGGTATGTCACCCGCGGCATTCTGCCAGGTCCGGACCCGGGCACCGTGCTCAGCGGGCGAGCAGGTCCAGGGCCACGCCGTCGAGGATGTCGCTCTCGCTGACCACCATCGGCCGTCCCACCCGTCGCGCGACCCGGTCGGCGATCAGGGTGCCGGCCGCGATCACGTCGGCCCGGCCGGGCTCCATCGCCCCGAGACCCCGGATCTGCTCGGCGGTCAGCCCGGCCAGCCACTCGAGCAGGTCGCCGAGCGCGGTCGTCGCGACGGTCGATCCGTGCACCCGCGCGCGGTCGTACGCCGAAAGCTCCTGCACCAGGGCCGACACGGTGGTCACGGTGCCGGCCACCCCGATCCAGGTGTCCACCTCCTCGAGGGCCTCGCCCACCGTGTCCAGCAGACCGTCGACGTACGCCGTGGCCGCCCGCCGGGCCTCGCTCGACCACGGGCCGACCAGCCCGAACCGCTCGGTCAGCCGGACCGAGCCGATGTCCAGCGACACCGCTGAGGCGATGGATCCGGACGCGTCTCCCCGGACCAGCTCGGTCGAGCCGCCGCCGATGTCCATCACCAGCACCGCGCCGTCGCCGGCCACCCGGACGCCGCTGAGCGCGCCTGAGAAGGAGAGCCGGGCCTCCTCGGTGCCGGTGATCACCTCCGGCACGACCCCGAGCCGAGCGGTCAGGCCGGCGAAGAAGTCTGCCCGGTTACGGGCGTCCCGAACCGCGGAGGTGGCCACCACCCGGGTCCGCGCCGGCGCGACGCCGTACGTGCGGAGCTGGTCGGCGTACGCCTCGGCGGCGGCGAAGGTGCGGGTCAGGGCGTCGGGATGCAGCTCGCCGGTGGCGTCCACCCCCTGCCCGAGTCGGACGATCCGGAGCTCCCGGGTCAGCTCGACCAGACCGCCGTCGGGGGCCGGGCCGGCGACCAGCAGCCGGAAGGAGTTGGTGCCGCAGTCGATCGCGGCGACCCGGTCGCTCACCCGTCCTCGCAGGGGAACGGCCAGCGGGCGGAGACCAGCTCGAGGGTGAGATCGCCGATCGGGTTGACCCCCGGTCCGGCGGCCAGCGCGTGGCCCAGCAGGGCGTGCAGGCACTTGACGCGGGTCGGCATGCCGCCGGCCGACACCGCCGCGATCTCGGGCACCTCGCCGGTCGTGTCCGCAGCGATCACCGCCCGTTCGGACAGGTACGCCCCGTGGGCCCGCGCGTAGTGGGCGGCCAGGTCGGGGTCCGTGGCCAGCCGATCGGTCAGCTCGGTCATCACCCCGGACGCCTCCAGGGTGGAGCAGGCCGACACCGCCTGGGGGCAGGTCAGATAGAAGGTGGTCGGGAACGGGGTGCCGTCGGGCAGCCGCGGCAGGGTGGCGACCACTCCCGGGTGGCCGCTCGGGCACCGGTACGCGACGCCGACCACCCCGCGGGGGCGACGCTGCAGCTGCTCGGTCACCACGGCCTCGTCGGCCGCCGTCAGCGGTTCGATGGTCACGTCAGATCGTGGTCAGTCAGGGTCGAGGCGGACGCCGCACTCAACGCGGAGCCGACGAGGAGGCGTCGTCGACGTTCTTCTCGGTGATCGGCTTGGCGTCGGCCGGGTCCGGCTCGGGCGGGGCCGCGGGCTTGTCGGCAGTCTCCACCGAGCCCCACAGCCGCGTGTACCAGGCCTCCGGCGGACGGTCGTCACCGGTCGTGGCCCCTGCGTCGAGCTGCTGCCCGCCGCCCAGGGGGTTGCCGTCGGCGTCGACCACGGTGAACCCGATCTCGCCGGGCATCACCCAGCCCAGCCGGGTCCGGGCCTGCAGCTTCACGAAGGCCGGGTCGTTCCAGCGGTCCAGCTCGGTCTGCAGATCGCCGATGCGGGCCTCGCGGTCAGCGATCTCGGCCCTGGTGGCGGCCACCTCGTGGGACTGCGCGAAGTAGATCCGCAGGCTGTTGGCGTACGAGATGGTCAGCATCAAGATCACCACGGCGAGCGCCAGCGCCCGGGTGGTCAGGCTGGAGCTGCGGGGCAGCTTCCGCTTGCCGGCGCCGCCCTTGGCGGCGGTCGGCGTCTCGCTCGCGGCGCTCCCCCGGCCGGCCGCCGGGGCGGCGGACGACGACCGGGGCGAGGCCGCAGCGGCCCCGGTCGTCGTCGTGTCGTCGCGGACCGGCGGGGTGGTGCCGGTGTCCTTCGTCGAGCGCGAGCCTGCCCGGGCGCGCGGCCGCCCGCGTCCGGGACCTGCACCCGGACGCGCGGTCGGCCGTGGGCCCGCGGGCATCAGGCCGTGAACCTCGGGAAGGCGGAGGCGCCGGCGTAGCGGGCCGCGTCGTCCAGGTCCTCCTCGATCCGCAGCAGCTGGTTGTACTTGGCCACCCGGTCGGTCCGGGCCGGGGCGCCGGACTTGATCTGACCGCAGTTGGTGGCCACCGCCAGGTCGGCGATGGTGGTGTCCTCGGTCTCGCCGGAGCGGTGGCTCATCATGCAGGCGAAGCCGGCGCGCTGGGCCATGGTGACCGCGTCGAGGGTCTCGGTCAGCGAACCGATCTGGTTGACCTTGACCAGCAGGGCGGAGGCCGCCCGCTCGTCGATGCCGCGCTGCAGGCGGGTCACGTTGGTGACGAACAGGTCGTCGCCGACCACCTGGACCTTGTCGCCGATCTTGTTCACCAGCGCGCTCCAGCCGGCCCAGTCGTCCTCGGCCAGCGGGTCCTCGATGGAGACGATCGGGAAGGCGTCGATCCACTGGGTGTAGATGTCGGTCATCTCGTCGGCCGACAGCTCACGACCCTCGAAGGTGTAGGTGTTGTTCGTGCCGAAGAACTCGGTGCTGGCCACGTCCAGGGCCAGGGCGATGTCGGTGCCCAGCTTCAGACCGGTGCCCTCGACCGCGGTGGAGATCAGCTCCAGGGCGGCGACGTTGGCCGGCAGGTTCGGGGCGAAGCCGCCCTCGTCGCCCAGACCGGTGGACAGGCCCTGCTTCTTCAGCACGCTCTTCAGCGAGTGGTAGACGTTCGCGCCCATCTCGAGGGCCTCGCGGAAGGTGGCCGCACCGATCGGGGCGATCATGAACTCCTGCACGTCCACGTCGGAGTCGGCGTGCGAACCACCGTTGATGATGTTCATCATCGGCACCGGCAGCACGTGGGCGTTGGGGCCACCGACGTAGCGGTAGAGCGGCAGGTCGGCGGAGCTGGCGGCGGCGTGCGCCACGGCGAGGGAGACGCCGAGGATCGCGTTGGCGCCGATCTTGGCCTTGTTGTCGGTGCCGTCCAGGTCGAGCATGGCCTGGTCGATCAGCCGCTGCTCGCTGGCGTCGTAGCCCAGCAGCTCGGGGCCGAGCTGGTCGAGGACGCCGAGCACGGCCTTGGTCACGCCCTTGCCGCCGTAGCGACCCTTGTCGCCGTCTCGCAGCTCGACGGCCTCGAAGGCGCCGGTCGAGGCGCCCGACGGCACTGCCGCGCGACCCTCCGAGCCGTCGTCGAGGATGACCTCCACCTCGACGGTGGGGTTGCCCCGGGAGTCGAGGATCTCGCGGGCGCCGATGAACTCAATACTTGCCACGTCGAACTGCCTTCCGTACCGGCCGGGCGCACGGGGCGCCGGACCTGGAGATTGTCGGTCCCACCCTATCGGCGCGCGTCCGCTGTGCCGACGAGGCCGGGCGGGGTGGGCCGGAGTTCACGAACGCCGTTTCCCGCGGTTACCCCAGGCGAACACCGCGTTCACCCCGACGATGCCCGCCCAGGCCACCATCAGGCCGGGTAGGTCGGCGTAGCTGGCGGAGATGGCGCTGATCGGGATGCCGGCCCCCAGCGAGACGATGCCGAGCACGAAGCGGTTCGAGTTGCCCCGACGGAGGTCGGTGCGGTCCTCCTTGGCCGCCTCGTCGGCGTGGCGCAGCTCGGCCGTCCGGTACGCGACCAGCTCCTCCACCCGTTCGGCCAGACCGGCGGCGATCGCCTCGTCGTAGTCGGGTCCCAGCTCGGCCCGGGCGGCCATCGCCGCGCGGACCTGGGAGGTCGTCTCGACGTCCGCGCGCCGCTGGGGTCGTTGGGGCGGGTAGGGCTGCTGCGGGTACGGCTGCGGCGGATAGGCCGGCTGCTGCCGCGGGCCCGGCCGTTGCTGCCCCGGTCCGCGCTGCGGCGGATAGGGCGGGTACGGCGGTGGGTTCGGCCGCCCGTACGGAGGCTCGCTCATGCCCGCAGACTATGTCGCGGTGGTCTCAGCCGACCGGACATCAGCCTCGAGATCGCGAACGGCTTCGCGGACCGCCTGCTCGGCGTCGACCCCGCCGGCCTGGGCCCGCGCCACCAGGTGCACGATCTGCCGCCCCAGGTCGGCAGCCTCGATCGGCTCGGTGGGCAGCGACAGCGGCACCCGGTGCGAGCGGGACCGCCCGATGATCTTGCTGGCCCGGCTCAGCGCCGACAGCCGCTCCGGGATCCCTTCCAGGGCTGACGTCCGGCCCTTCTCCTGGGCCTTGCGCTGTTCCCAGACCCCGCGCAGGTCGCTCGGCGCCTCCTCGGAGGCGAACACGTGCGGGTGTCGACGGACCAGCTTGTCGCTGATCCCGGCCGCGACGTCCTCGAGGTCGAACCCGTCCGCGGCCTCGCTGGCCAGCTCGGCGTGGAAGACCACCTGGAGCAGCAGATCGCCGAGCTCCTCCGTGAGGTGCGCGGCGGCGGGGCCGGCCCCCGCCACCGACTCCCCCGGCAGTCCTTCGACGGCCTCGACCACCTCACAGGTCTCCTCGACCAGGTAGGGCACGAGGCTGCGATGGGTCTGCCGAGAGTCCCACGGGCACTGCTCCCGCAGGGTGCTCATCACCGCGACGAGCCGGGCGAGCTCCGACGACTGGCTCACCGGCGCCGGATCAGCTGCCGGTGGCGGGCAGGGACAGCGACGACGACTGGCCGTCGGCGATGAGCTTCTGCGTGGGGTCGAGCACCCCGAACCGGGGGTTCAGCTCGACGTCGATGCCCTGCACGGCCTGCAGGTAGGCCTGCGACCCGACGGCCTTGGCCACCAGCTGCTGGTCGGCGAGGTCGTAGGCGATCGGCTTGGCGTCCGGCACGTCGAGCAGGGCGGCCAGGTTGCTGCCCTTGATCACCGAGTCGCGCTGGGCGTCGGTGATGGCGATGTCGTTGCTCCGGGCGATCTCCTCGGCCAGCGCCCCGTGGATCATCACGTTGACCAGGGCCGTGGGCGACACCTGCTGCCCCGCCTGCAGGGTCTGCTGCACCCCCGCCAGCGCGCTGTCGAGCTGGCTCTGGGTGACCCGCTCATCACCCACGTACGCCACCGTGCTGGGCGAGCCGCTCAGACCGCAGGCCGACGTGAGGAGAGCCAGGGCGGCCAGTGTGGTCGCCACCGCGGCGCGGGGCGCCCGGAGGCCGAGGACCGTCCTGCGACGCTCGCTCGTCCTCGACGCCGGCTGCGAACCCTTGAACACCGTCGAACTCCTCACCACCGCGCGACCGCACGGCCCTGCCGGCCTGCTGATCTCGTCGGCGATCATACGGGACCGCCCCTCCTGACCCCGGCTCCTCCTCGTGCCGACTGGCGGTGGAGGGTGACGGGTGGCCTGCGGCTGGCCTAGACCTCGAACATTCCGTCACTCGACGGCTTCTTCCGCCTGCGGCCCACCGGGGGCTCGAACATTCCGCCAACCGACGACTTCTTCCGCCTGCGGCCAGCCGGGTGCTTGAACACTCCGCCAACCGACGGCTTCTTCCGCCTGCGCTGGCTGGGTGCTTGAACATTCCGCCGTCCGACGGCTTCTTCCGCCTGCGGCCGGCGCAGACCTCCAACATTCCGTCAACCGACGACTTCCCCCGCGTACGGGCACTCGCGAAGCCGGACATGCCGTCGATTGACGGAATCTTCGAACCGGGGCGGCACAGGAGCACGCCCACCCGAGCAGGGGCGGGCCGCGGGCGGCCGCGGAGCTCGGCGGCGGGCGTGCGGGTTCAGGTGGTCGCGAGGAGGGGCACCAGTGCGGCGACCGCGGCTAGGTCGCCGGGCAGCCAGTCGAGCACCGGCACATCAGCGGCACCCACCCAGCGCAGCTGGTCGTGGTCGGTGGAGCCGTCGATCTCACCGGCCGCCACGACGGCCAACCACAGGCGCATCACCGCGGTCGGACCGAGGCGCCAGTACGGCCCCTCAGTCTGGCCGGGGGCCGAAGCCTGGGCCGGCAGCAGCTCGGACCCGAGCGTCACGGTCAGATCGAGCTCCTCGGCGAGCTCCCGGTGCAGCGCGGACACCGGGTCCTCACCGGGCTCGACCTTGCCGCCCGGGAACTCCCAGCGCCCGGCCAGCGCCGGCGGTCCGGTCCGGCGGGCAGCCAGCACCCGGGTCGGCCG
>JBMDXL010000320.1:0-1654 GCA_048594465.1 Microlunatus sp.
CCGGACCAACGCCGACATCGCGCGGACGTTGTTCATGTCCAAGCGGACCATCGAGCTGCACCTGACCCGGGTGTTCCGCAAGCTCGGGGTGTCGCGGAAGTCGGAGCTGATCGAGCTGGACAGCGTCCGGGAGCTGCTGGACCGGTCCGGGCGTCCCTGAGCCGACCTCGCCGCCGGCGCCGTGGATCAGGCGGTCGGACCGGCGGTCAGCGCGAGCTCGAGCACGGTGACCCCCGGCAGGGTGGCCAGGTCGGCGCCGCTGACCGCGATCTTGCTCCGCCGCAGACCGCTGCCGATGACCAGCCAGGGCGCCGCCACGACGGCGGCGTCCACCAGCACGGGCCAGACCGAGGGCAACCCGACCGGGGTGATGCCGCCGTACTCCATCCCGGTCCGGGCGACGGCGTCGTCCATCGCGGCGAACGAGATCTTGCGGACGTCGAGGTGCCGGCGGACTGTCTTGTTGACGTCGGCCCGGTCGCTGGCCAGCACCAGGCAGGCCGCCGTCGTGGTCGTCTCGCCCCGGCGACCGGCGACCACCACGCAGTTGGCGGAGGCGTCCAGCCCGACCTCGTACGCGGCGCAGAAGGCGGCCGTGTCCGCCAGCGACGGATCGATCTCGGCCACGAACAGGGCGGGACCCCCGGCCACCACGGCGGCCGCGACCGGTGCCGCCAGCAGCTCCGGTCGCTCGGAGGCGGGCTGACAGGACAGGGTGCCGAGAGGCGGGGTGGTCACCCTCCGACCGTAGCGGCCGAGAACCGCGTCCTCACCACCACCAGGCGACCACGAACATCACCACGCAGATGGCGGTGGGGATGAGCAGCAGGGCCCATCCCGCCGCCTCGGCGTCGTTCGGAGCGACGGCGGCCTGAAGAGCGGCGCGATCGTGGTTCTCGGCGGGTGCGGGCGCCGGGCGCTGGATGGCTTCTGTCATGACCGACCTTCGGGGGCTGCCGGCGGGGTGGAAGCGTCCGCGACACTGCGTACGTCCCGACGCTAGGCACCGTCCACCCCCTCCGACCAGGGTCGCCGGCGGATATGCGGACGTCCCGTACGAATGTGCGGACTCCCGCGACGGGCTCGTCATGCGCGGGCCGGGGGCCGGATCAGAGCAGGGTGGTCAGCACCCACGCGCAGCCGGCGGCCCAGCCCAGGCTGGCGAAGGTGCCGATGATGAAGCGCTCGCCGGCGCCGGTGTCGGCGGCGGACAGCGTCCGCAGCTCCGGGTAGCGGGCCAGGCCCTTGACGGCGATGATCGCCGCCAGCCCCTCGGGCCAGCCGGCCAGCAGGCTGCCCAGCAGGGCGAGACGCTCGAGAGCGCCGATCCAGGCCCCGCCCCGCAGCACGTCCCGCTGGACCCGTGCGGTGGTCGCCGCGGCCGCGCTGGCCAGACCGAGGACGCAGGTGGTCACCGCGCCACCGCCGAGCACGACCAGGGCGGCGGCGAGCGCCGCGGCCGACCAGCGCCACGGTCCGACCAGGGGGGTCGCGGACGTGACCAGCACCGCGCCGGCTCCCACCAGCAGGATCAGCAGCGCCAGGACCACGATCTGCGTCGGTCGTCGCGACCGCGCCCCCGACCAGGGACCTCGGCCGACCGGCAGCCACACCCAGGTGGCCAGGGCCGTGGCCAGCAGCCACCCGACCAGCA
>JBMDXL010000321.1:0-1830 GCA_048594465.1 Microlunatus sp.
GTGGCCCTGTCGGTGGACGATCTCGTCGGTCGGCCCGCGCTCGGTCTGCGGTGGGCCACGGCCGGGACGACGCCGCCGGAGCGCGGCGGCCGGCCGGTCACCTGGGTGCACACCAGTGAACTGGACGACCCCACCCCGTTCCTGGCCGGCGGGGAGGTGCTGCTGACCACCGGTCTGACCCGGGCGCCGGACGACGACGCGACGAACTACGTCGACCGGTTGGTCGCCGTCGGGGTGGTCGGCCTCGGATTCGGCACCGGCCTGAACCATGCGACGGTGCCGCCTGCCCTCGGCCGGGCGGCCGCCGCGGCCGGTCTGCCGCTGTTCGAGGTGCCCCGGGCTACCCCGTTCATCGCCATCAGCCGCGCCGTCTCCCGGGCGATCGCCGCAGACGAGTACGCAGCCGTGCAAAGGACTTTCACCGCCCAGCAAGCCCTGACCCGCGCCGCGCAGAGTGACACCGGAGTCCGCCGGGTGGTGCGGTTGCTGGCCCGCCAGGTGGCGGGCTCGGTGGTGCTGCTGGACGCCGACGGGGCGGTCCTGGAGACCGCGCCGGCCCTGTCGCCCGCGCGGGCGGGCGTCCTGCGGACCGAGGTACGCGGATTGGCCGGGCACGCCGGCGCCGTCGGGGTGGCGTTCGCGGACGGGACCGACACCATCAGCCTGCAGTCCGTCGGCAGTGGCCGGGGGCGCACGTTCCTGGCGGTCGCCCGGGACGTTTCGTTGACCCCGGACGACCGGCACCTCGTCAATGCCGCGGTGCTGCTGCTGACCATCCGGCAGGAACGGGCGGCCGGCTCCACGGACGGGCCGGAGAGAGTCCCGGCGGCGGTACTGGCCCGCCTGCTCGACGACCCCGCTCCGTCGGCGCGGGAGTGGGCCGAGTCCGTGCTGGCCGCATCCGGGGTCGCCCTCCCCGTCCCGCCGTGGACCGTCGCCGTCGCCGACCGCCCCCCGTCGACCGGCTGGGCCGATCTCGGCGCGGACGGACTGGTCGGTGAGCGCCACGGCCGACCGGTCCTGCTGCTCGGGGCGGCCGGCGGCCGTACGGTGCCGGTCCGATCCGGAGCCGGTGACCAGGGGGCAGCGCGGTGGGGTCTGTCCCGGGCCACGTCCGATCCGACGGCGCTCCCGGGAGCAGTGCGGGAGGCCGATGAGGCGCTGGCCGTCGGGCACCGCACCGGGGCGGCCGTCACCCGCTTCGACGACCTCGTCGGGACGGGGTGGTCGGCTCTCGTCCCGCCGGACCGGGCGGCGGCCTGGGCGGCGGGCCTGCTGGCGCCGATCCGCGATCACCGGCCCGCCGCGGTCACCGCCCCCGACGGGGCGGAACTGCTGCGCTCGCTGCGGGCCTGGCTGCTGCACCACGGCCAGTGGGATCCGGCGGCGGCCGACCTGGGGGTGCACCGGCACACCCTGCGCAAGCGGATCGTGCTGATCGAGGGGTTGCTCGGGCGGTCGCTGGACGCGCCGGGGGTGCGGGCCGAGGTGTGGTTGGCGTTGGCGCAGGGTGGCGGCGGCTGAAGAACATCAGGAGCACCGCTGCCCGGACATGACGTACCAACCCCCGTTCGGAAGCCGGGACACCTGCACGGACCCACCCGCTTGCGCGAGTGTGACCCCGTCCGTGGAACTCGCGGTGGTCGTCCACGTCGTGGTCTCGAAGGCCGACTCGACCGGTACCCCGTACCGGGTCGAATTGGCGGCTTCCTCGGGTGTCTGCGCGCCCTGGATGTCGGTCGACGCCAAGGAAGCGGCCCAGCCTCGGCACTCGCCGCTCGGCAGAGCCGGGCTCGGGTCGGACGGTGTTGCCCTGCTCGTCGGTGCGGA
>JBMDXL010000322.1:0-2287 GCA_048594465.1 Microlunatus sp.
TGGGGCGGTTCGGTGCTCGCCTCCCGGGCGAGCCGGCGGGTGGCCGAGGCGCTGCGGGCGGCCAGTGGTCGGGCCGCGCTGGCCGCCGACGCCGACGAGCTGATCCCGGTGCTGGAGTCGGCCGCTCCGCACGACCCGTTCGCCGATCCCTTCGAGGACGCGGTGCCGGCGGACCGACGACCGGCCCTGGTGGCCACCGTGCACGAGGCCGTACGGCGGGGGGCCCGGCTGCTGATCGCCTGCCCGCCGGTCTCGACCATCGCCGACCACGCCGGCTCCAGCTCGACCGTCCTGCTGCCCACGGCGACGGCCGACCCGCTCGCCGCGGCGATCGTGTCGCTGGCCGCGCTGCACCGGATGCAGCTGGGCCCGGAGGTGAACCCGTGGCAGGTCGCCGACGCGATGGACCAGGTGGCCACCGACTGCTCGCCGTACCTCGACGTGGCAGAGAACCCGGCCAAGGACCTGGCCACCGGGCTGGCGGAGGCCCAGCCGCTGGTCTGGGGCGGTTCGGTGCTCGCCTCCCGGGCGAGCCGGCGGGTGGCCGAGGCGCTGCGGGCGGCCAGTGGTCGGGCCGCGCTGGCCGCCGACGCCGACGAGCTGATCCCGGTGCTGGAGTCCGCGGCGCCGCGCGACCCCTTCGCCGACCCCTTCGAGGACGCCGTGTCGGCCGACCGGCGACCGGCGCTGGTGATCCTGGACGACGGCAACCCGGAGTCTCCGATCCGTACGGCCGACGCCCGACTCAAGGCCGCCGCCGAGCGCAACGACGCCCGAGTCTGCGTCATCCAGCACGCCAGCGGGTCCGACGTGGAGCGGTACGCCGCCCTGCTGCAGACCGGGATGTACGCCGCCGTCTACCTGGCCGTGGGACTCGGCCGCTACCTGGAGAGCTGATGAGCACCGAGCAGCACCCGAAGGGCGGCCGCACGCCGAGCCGAGCCGGCACCGAGGAGGGCCGATGAGTGCGGAGGGCGGGACCAGAGCAGTCGTCGCGGCGCTGACCGCGAACCTGTTCATCGCCGCGACCAAGTTCGCCGCCTGGGCGCTGACCGGGGCGTCGTCGATGCTGGCCGAGGCCATCCACTCGGTCGCCGACTCCGGCAACCAGGCGCTGCTGCTGATCGGCGGGAAGCGGTCGCAGCGCGCGGCCACCCCCGAGCACCCCTTCGGCTTCGGCCGGGACCGCTACATCTACGCCTTCATCGTCTCCATCGTGCTCTTCTCCGTCGGCGGTCTGTTCGCGCTGTACGAGGCGTTCCACAAGTACGAGGAAGTGCACGCCGGGCACCCCAACACGCTGCTGGAGAGCTCGTGGTGGTGGGTCCCGCTGCTGGTGCTCGGGCTGGCCATCGTGGCCGAGTCCTTCTCCTTCCGGACCGCGATCAAGGAGTCGTCCAAGACCAAGGGGCAGCAGTCCTGGCCGCGCTTCATCAAGTCGGCCAAGGCTCCGGAGCTGCCGGTGGTGCTGCTGGAGGACTTCGCCGCGCTGCTCGGTCTGCTGTTCGCCCTGTTCGGGGTCGGTCTCACCCTGATCACCCACAACGGGATCTTCGACGTGATCGGCACCGCCATGATCGGCCTGCTGCTCGTCGCGGTGGCCATCACCCTGGCCATCGAGACCAAGAGCCTGCTGCTGGGCGAGTCGGCCACCCCCGAGGCGGTCGGCCGGATCGAGAGCGCGCTCACCGATGTCGCCGGGGTCGAGCGGGTGATCCACATGAAGACGCTGCACCTGGGGCCGGAGGAGATCCTGGTGGCGGCCAAGATCGGGGTCAGTGCCGCCTCCTCGGCCCAGGCGGTGGCCGACACCATCGACGCGGCCGAGGTCGCCGTCCGCGCCGCCGAGCCGATGGTCACCTCGCTCTACCTGGAGCCGGACATCTACCACGCGGACTACGTGCCCGCGCCGCGTCCGGAACGACCGGGCGCTCCCTCCCACTGACCTGCTCGGGCTGACCTGCTCGGGCTGAACCTGCTCGGGCTGATCCGGGCGCCCTGCCCTGCTCGGGCTGATCTGGGCGCTTCATCTTGCTCCGCCCTGCCGCCGAACTTTCCGTCAGTCGACGGAGAATCCGGTCGTGTCCAGGACGCGGGGTCGAAAACGCTGTCACGTGACGGAATGTTCGAGCTCGTACGGCCGGGGCTGCGGGAGAAGCCGTCGAGTGACGGAATGTTCGAGCTCGTACGGCTGGGGCTGCGGGAGAAGCCGTCGAGTGACGGAATGTTCGAGCTCGTACGGCCGGGGCTGCGGCGGAAGCCGTCGAGTGACGGAATGTTCGAGCTC
>JBMDXL010000323.1:0-10561 GCA_048594465.1 Microlunatus sp.
TCGCTGGCGGGGGACTGGGTGCCGGTGGCCTCTGGTTCGGACTCCGACGCGGCGGTCACCCTGGGTTCGGCGGCCAGCACGTTGTGGGTGACCGTGGTGCGTCCGGGCGGACGACGGACGCTGCCCGACCACCCGTACGCGCACCTGTTCGTGGCGCTGGGCGAGGTCGAGGTCGAGCGGGTCGGGGTGCTGCGTGAGGGCGACGCCCTGCGGGTCAGCGGACCGGCGGGGCTGCGGATCACCGGGCGGACGGCGAGCGAGCTGATGGTGTGGGGGATGGGATGAGTCAGGGGCAGGGTGTCGTGGCGACCGACGAGGAGAGTCTGCCGCTGCTCATCCGGGTGTCCGGCCGGGACCGCCCGCGGCTGACCCGGGACCTGCTCGGCCTGGTGGCGGCCGCTGGCGCCCAGCTGGAGGACATGGAGCAGCTGGTCGTCCGGGAGCGGCTCACGCTGGACGTCCTGGTCCGGCTGGACGGCGCCTCTGACGCGCTGCTCCGCGACATCTTGTTCTGGGGGTTCCGGCACGATCTGAGCATCGACTTCGAGCGGGTGGAGGCCCACTCCCAGCGGGCGTCCCGACGGCGGCACGCGGTCACGGTGCTGGGTCGGCCGCTCACCCCCACCGCGCTGGCGGCGGTGTCGGACGCCATCGCCGACACCGGGGGCAACATCGACCGGATCGTGCGGCTGGCCACCACCCCCGTGACCGCGTACGACCTGGTGGTGATCGCCGGCGACGCCGACGCGATGCGGACCGCGCTGGTCGGGGTGGCGCAGCAGCACGGGATCGACGTCGCGGTCCAGGTCAACGGGCTGGAACGCCGCGCCAAGCGGTTGGTGGTGATGGACGTCGACTCCACCCTGATCGCCGACGAGGTGATCGAGCTGCTGGCCGACGAGGCCGGGTGCCGGGCCGAGGTGGAGGCGGTCACCGCCGCGGCGATGGCCGGCGAGCTGGACTTCGAGACGTCTCTGCGTGAGCGGGTACGCCGACTGGCCGGCCTGGAGGTGGCGGCCATCGACCGGGCGGCCGCCCGGATCCGGCTGACACCGGGGGCCCGGACCTTCGTCTCCACGCTCCAGCGGATGGGGTTCGCGGTCGCGGTGGTCTCGGGCGGTTTCACCGTCTTCACCGACCGGCTCAAGGCCGAGCTGGGGCTGGACCACGCGCACGCCAACACCCTGGAGATCGTCGACGGCCGGCTCACCGGCGAGGTGGTCGGACCCGTGGTCGACCGGGCCCGCAAGGCCGAGCTGCTGGCCGAGATCGCTGCAGCGGAAGGGATCTCGCCGTCGCAGACGGTGGCGGTGGGGGACGGCGCCAACGACCTCGACATGCTCGCCGCCTCCGGTCTGGGCATCGCGTTCAACGCCAAGCCGGCCGTTCGGGCGCGGGCGCACACCACCGTGTCCGTGCCCCACCTGGACGTGATCTTGTTCATGCTCGGCGTGCGGGGGGCCGAGGTCGACCACGTGGACTGAGGGTCTGCGTCAAAGTCTCCCCGATCGGCGCCCGCGGCGGCGTGTCGCGTCGCCGGGCGCCCAGTCGGGGAGACTCTGACGCGGTGGGCCCGATCAGGCCAGGGTCTTCTGCACCCAGGCGTAGCCCTGCGCGAGGCCGTCGAACACGTCGCCCTCGTAGTGGTCGAACTCGAGCACGGCGTACGGGAACGACAGGTCGTCGGCGGTCAGCACCGCGGCCAGCGGGACGTCGCCCTGGCCGGCTGGCTGCTGGTCGCTGGGGAGCTCGCGGGCGCTGATGCCGGGGCGCATCGGACCGTCCTTGACGTGCACGGCCACCACCCGGTCGCCGAGGCGGCGGAGGAGAGGCACCAGGTCCTGGCCGCCGGCGGTCGCCCAGTAGAGGTCGATCTCGAGCTGGACCGAGGGGTCGAGCAGGTCGGCGAAGACCTCGAGCACAGGGCGGCCGTCGATCGTGGTGGTGAACTCGTGGTCGTGGTTGTGGTAGCCGACCCGCAGGCCGAACTCCCTGGCCTGCTCGGCCCGCGCGTTCAGCCGGTCGGCGTTGCGCTGGACGTCCTCCCGGGTGGCCCACCGGTCGGGCGCCACGAAGGGGTCGATCACCGTCTGCACACCCAGCAGGTTGGCGGCGGCGAAGGTCTCCTCGGCCGGCGGCACGGTCAGCAGGCCGTCCGGGGTGGCCACGCCCTCGTCCTCGATCAGGATGGCGTGGGCCGTGGGGGCCTTCAGCCCGTACGTGTCGAACGAGGCCTTGAGCTCGTCGGCCCGGCGGACGAAGTCGAAGGCCTCGACCGTGCGCAGTCCGATGTCGGCGATCTTGCCGAGCGAGCCGTCGAGGTCGGCGTCGAGCGCGGCGTGGATCGAGTAGAGCTGGACAGAGATCTCGGGAGTGGGCATGTCTCGCACCGTAGCACGAAACCCGACAGTGCTGTCTGTTTCCGCCGGACCCTCGTCGACGCGGCCCCGCGTCCCCCGCCCGGACCGCGGGTCGGCTTGAATGTCGCACATGTCGACGCCGGGGGGCTCCCAGCACGGGGGCTGGGTCGAGCCCGGCTCCGGGGCCGAGCCCGGCCGCTGGGCGCCGTTCCCGGTGCAGGACTGGTCCAGTCTGCCCCCGGCCGAGCCGACCCCGTACGCGTGGGTGGACCCGTCGTGGGGTCCGCCCCCGCCCCCCGGGGCCGGGTCCACCGCGGCGCCCGTCGGCCCGCGCTGGCTGCCCACCCTCGTCGTGGTGCTGGTGACGGTGCTGGTGGCCGGGGGCCTGGTCGCGGCCGATCGGGTGGGGGCGTCCACCCGAGTCAGCGCGGCGACCGCCTACGTGCCGACGGACGGCTCGGCCACCTACCAGCAGCGCTCCACCACCGTGGGCAGCGAGACCGCCACGACCACCCTGGTGCAGGAGTCGGCCTGGCAGAACGGGGCGACGGTGATCGGCGGCCTGGACTGGACGCTGGGCGTCAAGGTGGTCGGTGTGCTCGGCGCGAAGCCGTTCGAGCAGACGCGCTTCTGGCGGACCACCGGGTCGGAGATCGGGAATCTCGGCAGCAGTCAGCAGCAGGTCCGGGTCTACCGGGTCGACGACGCGGTCGAGCTGCTCGCCGAGTCCGACCAGGGTGGCGCCGACGTCTACTCCCCGGCGCTGGTGGAGCTCCCGGCCGACGTGGCCGACGGAGCCGCCTGGTCCGGAGAGGGGTCGGTGGGGACGCGTCGCTACCGCAGCGAGTTCCGCGCCACCGCCGCCGAACCGGGCTGCCTGGACGTCCGCGGCACCATCGCGGAGACGACCGCGACCGGTCAGCCCGGCACGTCCAGGACGGTGCAGCGGACCTGGTGCGAGCGACGCGGGGTGGTCACCGAGCAGATCGTCCGGGGCGGGGTGACGGTGCGGACCGACACCGTGGCGGCTCCGGCGGCGGACCCGACGCTGCGTACGGTCACCGAACCCTGGACGTGGAGCGACCCGGAGCGCTGGAAGCGTCGTGACTTCGACCTGATGTCGGCCGACGCGAGCCTGGGCTCGGGTCCGATGGCCGGCTCGCCCGGGGCCGTGCCGCCGGTGCTGACCGCGTCCGGGCTGGTCATCCGCACCACCAGCGGCGACGACCTGGTGGCCACCACCCCCAAGACCGTCGACCGGTGGACGTCGCTGTGGCGGATGCACCCCGGCGGGACGCTGCTGTCGCTGGCCGCCTTCGGTGACGTGCTGGTGGCGACCACGAGCCGACGGACGGCGGTGGCCTACTCCGACGCCGGCGTACGGCTGTGGACGGTGGCGCTGGACGACGTCGCGTTCTGGGCGCCGGTCCGGGTGGACGACCGACGGGTGGTCGTCGCGGACGCGGCCGGTGGGGTCAGGGTCGTGGACCTGCTGACCGGGGCCGTGGCCTGGCAGCAGCGGGTGCCCGCCCAGGTCAGCGGGCCGCCCGTGGCCGACAGCCGCGCCGTGGTGGTCTTCGACGCGGGCGGTCGGACCACCGCGTACGCCGCCGACAGCGGCGAGCAGAGGTGGGTCGTGGACCTGCCGAGCACCCGCGGCGTGATCCTCGGCGACACCCTCGCGGTCCGCAACGCCGCCACCCTCGAGGGCCTGGACCTGCAGACCGGACGGCACCGCTGGCTGCTGCCGCAGACCGGCACGCTGGACGACCTGGCCACCGTCGGGGACACGCTGGTCGCCGCCACCCAGCTGGGCAGCTTCGTGATCGACGAGCAGGGCGTCGTCCGGCGGGAGCTGCCCGCGTACGAGAACGTCGACGTGGTCGGCGACACGATGGTCGGCTGGGGTCGGACCGAAGCCGAGTTCCGGGGGCCCGACGGCGCGGTGCTCGCCGTCGTCGACACCCCGGACCTCTCGCTGGCCAGCTCGGGGGTGCCCCCGCTGGTCTACCGCCAGGGCGTGATCGTGTTCGGCCGCGCCTGGACGTTCACCAGCTGGAGCGACGAGCCGTGAGCGGGCGCCGTCCCGGGCCGGCGGTGCGCACGGTGCTCGACCAGGCGCTGCTGGCCAAGATCCGCACCGGTCGGCTGCGTGACGAGGACTGGCCGTACGGACTCCGGGCGGTGGTGGTCGTCGGTGTCGTCCTGTTCGCTCTGGCGGCTCTGCTCGCCCTGGTCGGCGGGCCGATCCGCGGCCTGTCCGATCTGACCGTGCCCAACTCGCTGACCAGCAGCGTGCCGGACGCCCTGGTCTGGGTGCTGGTCTTCCTGCTGACGTACTGCCTGGCGCTGCTGACCACCGCGGCGCTGCACGGACCGTGGTGGTTGTCGGTGCTCGGTCTGCTGTCGGTCGCCCTGCTGCTCGGGGCCTGGTCGGCGGCGACCGCCACCACCGCCGGCCTCGGGCTGGCGGTCGGCGTCCCGGTAGTCGCGCTCGCTGTCTTCGGCGTGCTGCTGGTCACCCGGCGACGACGGGGCCTGGCCTGGTGGGAGTTCCCCGTCGTGCTGGGGGTGATCGGCGTCGTGCTGGCGCTCTGCCTGCACGCGTTCGCGGGCTCGGACCGGGCGCTTGGCTTCCGCTTCGCCCCCGTGTTCTTGGATCAGACGCTGGGGCTGCTGACCTTCCTGGTGCTGCCCGCGGCCTTCGCGGCCGGCGCCGCCGTGGCCGAGATCGCCGTCGGCGTGACCATGGTGGCGACCCGGACCGCGCAGCGGCGGTCGGCGGGTCGCTGGCCGTACGTGGTGCTGCTGGCCGTAGTGCTGCTCCGGCTGGCCCAGGAGGCTCGCCGGCTGAGCGGCTTCGACCCGGTCAGCAGCGGGTGGCTCGCGGTGCTGCCCGCCCTGGGGCTGGTGCTCGCCTTCGCCGGCATCGGCTGGCTGATCTCGCGACTCACGCCGCTGGCGGGGGTGCCGGTGGCCGGACTGCCCGACGACCTGAGCCGGATCGCGGTGCCGGTGGGGGCGGCGGTGATCGCCATGCTGCTGCCGGTCTACGTGTTCCTGTTCGGCTTCCAGATCGTCGTGAGTCTGGACCCGACGGCCGCGCCGGCGGGCTTCGACCCGAGTCCGCTGGTGGACCGGCTGGTCGACGGCTTCCGGGTGGTGCTGGGTCTGCTGCTGATCGGGCTGGCGCTCTGGCAGGCCCGCCGCGGTCGGGGCGGGCTGGCCCTGGTGCTGGCCGGGGCCGGGCTGATGCTCGGGGCCCTCGGCATCCGGCTGCTGACCGGCTACCGCTGGGCGTGGTGGCTGGATCCGGACGCGCTGGTCTCGGTGGTGACCGTGGTCGCGCTGGTGGCCGGGGCCGGGCTGCTGGTGCGGCGGGCCCTGACCCGGGACCGGGCGATCGGTCTGGCCGCGGTGCTGGCCCTGGCCGTGCTGCTGTCGGTGCGCTCGGTGATCGTCGACCCGTTCGGGGCGCTGCTCGGCTACGGTGGCGTCGCCTTCGTGCTGTTCGGTGTCAGCTGGGACTTCCTGACCGGCTCCCAGTGGGCCAACACCGACGGCCGCCGGGTCAACCGGCCGGTCCGGGTGCTGCTCGCCCTGGGTTACCCGCTGCTCACCGTCACCGTCGTGGCCTCCGACGCCCTGATCCGCCGGCCCCGCACCTTCTCCGACGTGAACGCCTTCGCCGAGCTCGGTGAGCTCGTCCTGGGGACGGCTCTGCTGGCCGCCGCCGTGGTGGTCGTGCTCGCCGGTGTCCGCCGCGACCGCGAGGTGGCGTAGCGGCGGCACGAGCCCGTCAGACCACCTACCCGCGGCGCGAGCCAGACTGTCGGTGCGGCGTGCTGGAATGACTGGCACAGCACGAACCGGTCCCGAGCAGAGGCAGTCCAGCACCGTCATGTACACCCTCGTCCGCCCCCGGCGGGAGCGCCTGGCCGCACCCGAGCTCGACCCGTTCCAGCAGGCCGTCGTGGACCATCCCGGTGGTCCGCTGCTGGTGCTGGCCGGGCCGGGCACGGGCAAGACGACGACCCTGGTCGAGTCCGTGGTGGACCGGATCGAGCGGCGCGCGGTGATACCGGACCGGGTGCTGGTGCTGACCTTCTCCCGCAAGGCGGCGGCCGATCTGCGGTCCCGGATCGCCGCCCGGCAGGGCCGTTCGGTGGTGACGCCGATGGTGCTCACCTTCCACGCCTTCTGCTACGCCCTGGTGCGCCGGTTCGCCGACAGCGACCCGCTGGCCCCGCCGCTGCGGCTGCTGACCGCCCCGGAGCAGGACTTCCGGATCCGGGAGACCCTGGCCGGCAGCCGGGAGACCCGGCGGGTGTCCTGGCCCGAGACCCTGGACCGCGCGTTCGGGACCCGGGCGTTCGCCACCGAGGTCCGTTCGGTGGTGGCCAAGGCCCGCCAGCTGGGCATGGACCCCGACGACATCATCGCCGCCGGGCGGGAGGCCGACCGACCGGAGTGGGTCGCGGTCGGGGAGTTCTTCGAGGAGTATCTCGACGTCCTCGACGCCGAGCAGGTGATCGACTACGCCGAGCTGGTGCACCGGAGCCGGATCCTGCTGGCCGACCCCGAGATCGCCCGACGGCTGCGGGGCGAGATCGACGAGGTGTTCGTCGACGAGTACCAGGACACCGACCCGTCCCAGGTCCGGCTGCTGCAGACGGTGGCCGGCGAAGGGCGCAACCTGGTGGTGGTGGGCGACCCCGACCAGTCGGTGTACGCCTTCCGCGGCGCCGAGGTGCGGGGGATCGGCGAGTTCAGTGACCGCTTCCGGACCGTCGACGGCGCGCCGGCGCCGGTGCTGGCCCTGGGCGAGACCCGTCGTTTCGGTCAGGCCCTGCTGGCGGCCAGCCGACGGATCGCCGAGCGGATCGCCCTGCCCGGCTCGGTGCCTGCCTCGGTCCGGACCACCTTCCGCTCGCCGCGCTCGGCCGCTGGTCTGCCGTACGGCCGGGTGGACGCGTTCACCTACGACTCCGCCGGGGCCGAGGCCGAGCAGATCGCCGAGCTGCTCCGGGCGGCGCACCTGCGGGACGGGGTGGCCTGGGACGCGATGGCGGTGCTGGTCCGCTCCGGCCGGGCCATGATCCCCGCGCTGAGCCGGGCGCTGAGCGCGGCCGGTGTCCCGGTGGAGGTGGCGGGCGACGAGATCCCGCTGTCCATCGACCCGGCGGTCAGCCCGCTGCTGCTGGGTCTGCAGGTGGCCGCCCGCGGGCGACGCCTCGACCCCGACGACGCCCAGGTGCTGCTGACGTCCCCGCTGGGCGGGCTGGACGCGATGGTCGTCCGCCGACTCGGCCGGGCGCTGCGCCGGGCCGAGCGGGAGGAGCTGGCTGGCACCGCGCTGCCGCGGCCGTCGGGTCAGCTGATCGCCGACGCGCTGCGCCGGCCGGAGCTGATCGCCGAGCTGCTGGCCGAGGAGGACCGCCCCGAGCTGCGGGGTGCGGCGGCGCTGGCCGGGTTGCTGCAGCGGTGCGAGCGGACCGTGTCCGACGGCGGCACCGCCGAGGAGGCGCTGTGGGTGCTGTGGTCGGGCACCCGTTGGCCGGAGCGGCTGCGCGAGCAGGCGGCGGTCGGTGGCGAGTCGGGGCGGCGGGCCAACCGCGACCTCGACGCCATCTGCGCGCTGTTCGACATCGCCCACCGTTCCGAGGAGGTCGCCGGGCTGCGCGGCGTGGCCGGCTTCCTGGCCGAGGTGGAGGGTCAGCAGATCCCGGCCGACACCCTCGGGGAGGCCGATCTGCGGGGCTCCGCCGTCCGGGTGCTGACCGCCCACCGCGCCAAGGGTCTGGAGTGGGACCTGGTGGTGGTGGCCGGGGTGCAGGAGGGTGTCTGGCCGGACATCCGGCGCCGGGGTTCGCTGCTGGAGCCGGACCGGCTCGGTCCGCACGGTCTGACCGAGATCGAGCCGACCGCGTCCCGGATCGCGGAGGAGCGGCGGTTGTTCTACGTGGCCTGCACCCGGGCCCGGCGCCGCCTCGTGGTGACCGCCGTCGCCGGTACGGAGGGGGAGGGCGACCAGCCGTCGAGGTTCCTGACCGAGCTGGGCGCCCGGGTGGTGCCGGTGGCCGGTCGCCCGCGCCGGCCGCTGACCCTGACCGCCCTGGTCGCCGAGCTGCGCCGGACCTGCGCCGACCCCGAGTCCCCACCCGCCCTGCGGGACGAGGCGGCGGGGCGGCTGGCCCGGTTGGCCGACACCGCCGACGAGCACGGACGGCCGCTCGTCCCGACCGCCGACCCGGTCCGTTGGTGGGGGATGCGTGACCTCAGTGACGCGACCGTGGCCGTCACCGCCGCCGACGAGCCGGTCGCGCTGTCGGGCAGCCAGCTGGCCGGGCTGCTGAGCTGCCCACGGCAGTGGTTCCTGTCCCGCAAGGGTCAGGCTGACCCGGCCCGGAACACCGCCGCCACCTTCGGCTCGGTCATCCACGTGCTGGCCGACCACGGGGCCCGGTCCGACGTCCCGCCCGACGAGCTGGCCGCCCACCTGGAGCAGGTCTGGGACCAGCTGAGCTTCGACGCCAACTGGTTGTCCTCGGTCGAGCGGGCCGAGGCCGAGGCCGCGCTGGACCGGTTCGCCGCCTGGCAGGCCTCCCGGCCGGAGATGGAGCTGCTCGGAACCGAGGTCCGGTTCCGGGTGCTGGTCGACGTCGGCGCCGACCGGGTGCTGCTCACCGGCAGCGCCGACCGGGTGGAACGCGATCCGCAGGGTCGGATCCGGATCGTCGACTTCAAGACCTCGCGGTCGGCGCCCCAGGCGGCCGACGTCGCGGTGCAGGACCAGATGGGGGTCTACCAGTTGGCGGTGCTGGCCGGCGCCTTCGACGACCTGGCCGGTCCGGGCGCGCGGCCGGCCGGAGCGGAGCTGGTCTACCTCCGGCTGGGCGACGCCCCCGCCGGCCGGGGCGGTGGCGGCCTGCTGCCCAAGTCGTTCCACCAGGCGTCCCTGGACGACGTGCCGTTCCCCACCGACGACCCCGACGACGGCCCCGACCGCAGCGACCTGCCCGCCGACCTGGACCTGCAGCCCACCTGGGTGCACCGGCGGCTCGCGGTGGCGGCCCACCTGGTCCGGCGGGAGCGGTTCGTCGCCCGGATCGGTCCGGGCTGCCGCTACTGCCCGTTCGTGGCCAGCTGCCCGGCGCAGCCGGCCGGTCGGCAGGTGGTCCGGTGAGGGTGATCGACCTTCCGGTCAAGGACCGGTCCGGCGCCGTCTTCAGCGCCCCGGAAGAGCTGTGCGACGCGCTGGCCATCCCGTTCTCGGACCAGCAGCTGGCGGCCATCACCGCGCCGCTGGAGCCGGGTGTCATCATCGCCGGGGCCGGCTCCGGCAAGACCACCGTGATGGCGGCCCGGGTGGTCTGGCTGGTCGGCACCGGCGAGGTGCGGCCCGAGGAGGTGCTCGGACTGACCTTCACCCGCAAGGCGGCGGCCGAGCTGTCCCACCGGGTCCGGTCCGCCCTGGAGCGGGCCGGGGTGGTGCCCGCCGAGGGCGTCGACGCGGGCGGCGAGCAGCTGATCATGACGTACGACGCGTTCGCCGCCCGGCTGGTGGCCGAGCACGGTCTCCGGCT
Source organism: Microlunatus sp. (assembly GCA_048594465.1). Lineage (GTDB taxonomy): Bacteria > Actinomycetota > Actinomycetes > Propionibacteriales > Propionibacteriaceae > Microlunatus. The sequence continues at coordinate 9,947 of JBMDXL010000323.1, forward strand.
GGGCTACGAGACCGACCCGACCATGATCACCGGGGCGACCCGCTACCGGCTGGCCTCCCGGGTGGTCCGCGACGCCGCCGGTCCGTTCGAGCACATCTCCCGGCTGCGACCGGCCTCGGTCACCGAGCGGGTGCTGCGGTTGGACGCGGATCTCCAGCAGCACCTGGTGGCCGTCCGCGACCTGGATCCGCACGCGCACGCCCACCTGCTCGAGCTCGCCTCGGCGCCCCTGAACCGCAACGGCAACGTGTACGCCGACCTGAAGAAGGCCGCCGCCGCCGCCCACGAGCGGCTGGAGCTGGCCAGCCTGGTGGTGGAGTACCAGCGGCTCAAGCAGCGGCTCGGCGTGGTCGAGTTCGCCGACCAGATGGCGATCGCGGCCCGGCTGGCCCAGGAGGTGCCGGCCGTCTGCGCGCTGGTCCGGTCGGCGTACAAGGTGGTGCTGCGGGACGAGTACCAGGACACCTCCGCCGCCCAGGCCGCGATGCTGTGGGGACTGTTCTCCGGCCGCACCCCGAGCGAGGGGATGGGCCACCCGGTGACGGCGGTCGGGGACCCGTTCCAGGCCATCTACGGCTGGCGCGGGGCCGCGGCCAGCAACATCACCTCCTTCGC
>JBMDXL010000324.1:0-10466 GCA_048594465.1 Microlunatus sp.
CCGGGAACACGTCCACGGCGGCGCCGGCCAGGTGCCCGCTGAGCAGGTGGTCGCGGAGGGCCTCGTGGTCCACCACGACCCCGCGGCAGAGGTTGAGGAACAGGCTGCGCGGCCGCATCATGGCGAACTGCTCGCGGCCGAACAGACCGGCGTTGCCGGGTCGGCCGTCCACGTGCAGCGAGATCGTCTCCGCCTCGGCCAGCAGCTCCTCCAGGCTGTGGCAGCGGCGGGCGTTCCCCAGGGCCAGCTTGTCGGCCACGTCGTAGAACAGGACCCGCATGCCGAGCGCCTCGGCGACCACGGACAACTGGCTGCCGATGTTGCCGTAGCCGACGATCCCGAGGGTGCGGCCACGGACCTCGTGCGCGCCCTTGGCCGACTTGTCCCACTCGCCGTCGTGCATCTTGGCGTTCTTGTCGGTCAGGTGCCGGGCCATCGAGATGATCTCGGCGATGGCCAGCTCCACCACGCTGCGGGTGTTGGAGTACGGCGCGTTGAACACGGCCAGGCCGCGGGCCGAGGCGGCCGCCAGGTCGATCTGGTTGGTGCCGATGCAGAACGCCCCCACCGCGAGCAGCCCGGGCGCCCGCTCGAGCACCTCGTCGGTGACAGTGGTCTTGGACCGGATGCCGAGCAGCTGCACGCCGTCCAGCGCCTCCACCAGCTCCTCGGTGTCCAGCGCCCCCTTGACGGTCCGGACCTCGATCCCCCGCTCACCGAGCAGCCGCTCGGCCTCGGGGTGGATGTTCTCCAGCAGCAGCGCTCTCATGGTTCCCTCGTCGGTGGTGCAGCGTGCGGGCGTACGTCGTGCGCGCCCGGCGGACAAGTCTAGGAACACCCTCGGCGGCGGCGCATTCCCGTCTCAGGCCGATACCGCGCCCTAGCGCGTCAAACTCTCCCCGATCGGGGCGCCGACCGGCGTGTCGCGCCCCGTCGGAGGCACTGGAGGAGACTTTCACGCAGCGGCGGCCACCCGACCTGCTCCACCGAGAGGTCAGCGCAGGCCGGCCAGCTCGCGGTAGGCCCGCAGCCGGCCCCGGGTGGTGGCCGCGGTCAGCGCGACGAAGCAGGCGTCGACCACGACGTCGGCGGTCACCTCCAGCAGCCGGTTGAGCAGACCGACCGCGGCGAGCGGGTCCGTCGGCGCCGGCCGTCGCCCCGAGGCCAGGGCGAAGAAGGTGTCGCCGTCGGTCAGCTGGTGGGCGGGCCGGACGGCCCGGGCCAGCCCGTCGTGGGCCACGGCCGCGACCTTGGTCGCCTGGGCCTTGGTCAGGGTGAGATCGGTGAGCACCGCACCGATGGTGGTGTTGAACGGTCGCGCGGCCTGCCCCCGGGCCGCGGACAGGGCCACCCGCCCGACGCTGTCCGGACGCGCCAGCTCGCCACGACGGTCGGCCCACAGGGCTCCGGTGTCGGGGTCGACCGGCGACCCGGCGGCGTTGACCACGATCGCCACCCCGACCCGGCCGGCGGGCCCGTCGTCACCGAGGGCCAGACCGGCCTCCGCGTAGCCGAAGCCGCCCTTGAGCCCCCCGGCCATCGCCCCGGTGCCTGCTCCGACGGCGCCCAGCACCGGGTCGGCGGTCCGCCGACCGAACGCGGCCTTGGCGGCGGCGTAGGCACCTGCCCCGAAGTCGGCGCTCGGCCGGTGCGCGAACACCCCGCCCCGGCCCAGGTCGAAGATCACCGCCGCCGGCACGATGGGCACCACCTCGTCGGGCTCGCGACCGACCCGGAAGCCCCGCCCGTCGGCGGCCAGCGCGGCCATCACCCCGTCGGCGGCGGCCAGGCCGTACGCGCTCCCGCCGCACAGCGCCACCGCATCCACCTGCTCGACCAGGGCACGCGGGTCCAGCAGATCGGTCTCCCGGGTGCCCGGTGCCCCACCCCGGACGTCGACCCCACCGACCGCACCGCGCTCGGTGAGCACGACCGTCGTGCCGGTCAGCCAGCCCGGTCCGTCGGCGGTGTGGTGGCCGACGGCGAACCCGTCGATCATGCTCAGATGGCGAAGCGGTAGCCGGAGAACGAGCCCGCGTAGGCCGTCGACCCGACCAGCCTCGTACCGTTGCTGCGGAACAGCCGGAGACGGCCGTCCTTGGTCCGGGCCACCAGGTCGCTGCGCTTGTCCCCGTCCACGTCGCCCACCGCCGTGATCGACGACATGCCGGCGAAACCGGTGCCGATCAGCTTGCGTGCCGCGAACCCGTTCGCGGTCCGCAGGTGGACGTACAGGTTCGTACCGCTCCGGGTGATGACGTCCAGCCGGCCGTCGGCGTCGAAGTCGCCGGCCCCGCGCAACCAGTCCGGCTTCGCCCAGCTGCCGGGGAGCCTGCCGACCGCCTTGACCCCGGTCGCGCCGTTGCCGTAGATCACCGAGCCGACGCCGGCGGCGTCGATCACCATCAGGTCGGGGAACCGGTCCCCGTTGAGGTCGCCCGCCCCCGTGAGATAGCGGTGCTTGGACACCACCCCGAGGTCCACGCCGGTGGAGAAGCTGCCGGTGCTGGTGCCGCGGTAGAGGACCAGCCGCTGCCGGGAGGTCCGGGCCACCACGTCGGCGTACCCGTCGCCGTTCCAGTCGCCGGCGTTGAGCACGTGGGTGAAGGAGCCGAAGCCGGAGTCCAGCGTCTCCCCGGCACCGAGCGCCTTGGCCGAGATCGGGTACCGACGCAGGCTCCCGCCAGGGGTGATCAGCAGCAGGTCGGCCCGGCTGGTGGACCGGTAGGAGCGGGGGAAGGCCGCGTACCTGGTGCCCGGCTTGATCACCACCGGAGCAGGTTCCGGCGTCGGGGTGGGGATGGGGGTCGACGGTGACGGCTTGGCGGGCGAGGAGGTGCCGTTGACCGTGAAGTAGTTGCCCCGCATGCCGAACTTGCCCTTGAAGGTGGTGCCGCTGACGGTCACCGACCGGCTGCTGCCGGTGATCTTGATCGTGGTGACCCGGCCACCCCAGCGGCCGTACCCGTCCCGCTTGGTCACCTGCACCCGCTTGGCCGTGCCGACACCGAACGCCTTGCCCAGCCGCGAGGCGGAGATGGTCTTGGTCCACGACTGGTTCTTGATCAGGCCGTCGTACGGGTCCTTCTGGGCGATCTGGTAGCTGTAGTCGCCGGTGGTGATCTGACCGCCGTTGGACGAGGTGAACTGGGTGTACGCGGGCTTGCCGCCGAAAGCCATGATCACGTGCGCGGTGGCCCGCACGGCGGCGTCCCCGTTGGCCGTCTCGTTGTCCATGCCGCGGTAGACCTGGCAGCTGGTGGTGTCGCAGATGTCGTAGCCCGAGCTGGCCGAGCGGGCCCGCAGGAAGGCGCCGTACGTCCGGGCGGCCACCGCCTGGGTCTTGACCGCCTCCGGGTGCCAGGAGGTCGGCATCTCCGACGGGACCACGGCGCGTACGTAGTTCTCGACCGACACGGTGTTGACCGACCGGCCGCTGCTGCCCCGCTTGATCAGCGACAGGGTGCCGCGGTAGCCCCGGGTCGAGCCACTGGGCAGCACCAGCCGGAGGCTCCCGGCGGAGCTGCTCGCCGTCCAGGTGCCGGTGCCCAGGCCGGTGCTGCGGGTCTTCCAGCTCCCGCCGGAGGACCGGTACGCGAGCTTGTAGCCCGAGCCGGACCGGCTGATCCGCCAGTAGGCGTACGAGGACCCGGTCGGCAACGCGTAGCTCTTCGAGCCGTCGCTCACCTTGGTCCCGGCGGCGCCCTTGAACGTCAGGCTCCCGTCGGAGTCGGCGGTCACCCAGACCCGGATGGTGCCCGTGCTGGGCAGCGCCGTGCGCACCGTCTTCGGGTAGTAGAAGGCCAGGATCTGCTTCCAGGTCAGCCCCGACCGGGCCGCTCCGTAGGCGCCGTACTGGCTCATCCCCCACCCGTGACCGAAGCCGGCCCCGGTGATGACGAAGTTGCCCGAGCGGGGGGTGGTCGAGGGATCGGCCGCCGCCGTCGGGGTCGCGGTCAGCGAGGCGGCGCCGACCAGACCGAGCGACAGACCCGCCACCACCAGGCGGCGGGCCCACCGACGGACGCCGAGGAGCGGCTGCGTACGGGCAGGGTGTCTCGGGGAAGACATGGCCATCCTTCGTCCGGGGTCACGAAGGCCCCAGAGTGCAGGACGTCAAGCACAACACGCCAGAGTGAGCCAAGAAAATTCTGTGACTGGAGTGAATATTGGGGCGAACTCTCAGTCACAGGTTCACCTCAGGTCCCGACTGTCACGGGATCTCCTGACGGTGGCGGCACGTCGTCGGCGGCACCTCGGGAACCCGGCCGGGCCGAGGTGAGCAGCACGGCCAGCTCCTGCGATCATGCAGCGTGGCTGACGACCGCTCCGCACTCGACCGGGTCCGGCTCCGCGCCTTCGACCTGAGCGAGCGGACCACGCGGCTCGGCTACCGGTCCGCGCAACGCCGGCTCGCGCGGTGGCGGGGGCGGGGCTTCCTGATCGCGCAGTGCGCGGTGACCGCGGGTCTGGCCTGGCTGCTGGCCCGACAGCTCCTCCACCACCCGGCGCCGTTCTTCGCCCCGGTGGCCGCGATCCTGGTGCTCAACGTGACCTACGGCAACCGGCTCCGCCGCGGGGTCGAGGTGGCCATCGGCGTGGCCCTGGGGGTGCTGGTCGGGGACGTCTTCGTGCACGTGTTCGGCACCGGGGTCTGGCAGATCATGGTGGTGGTCGCCCTGGCCATGTCGCTGGCCAGCCTGGTCGGTGCCGGCCAGCTGATGACCATCCAGGCGGCGGTGCAGTCGGTGATCGTGACCACCCTGCTGCCCAATCCCGGCGACGGCTTCGGTCGCTGGCTGGACGCGGTGGTCGGCTGCCTGCTGGCGCTCGCGGTGGCCACCCTGGCCCCGAGCGCTCCCCTGCGCCGCCCCGGCCTGCTGGCCGCCCAGCTGCTGCAGGAGCTGGCCGCCACCCTGCGCGCGGCGGCGACGGCCCTGCGGGAGGGGGACGAGACGGCAGCGGACCAGGTGCTGGAGCGGGCCCGGGCCGGTGAGGCGCAGCTGAAGACGCTGCAGGACGCCGCCGACGAGGGTCTGGCAGTGGTCCGCCAGAGCCCGTTCCGGCGCCGTCAGCTGGGGTCGGCGCTGGCGTACGCGCAGCTGGCCGAGCCGCTGGACCGGGCCAGCCGAAACCTGCGGGTGCTGGCCCGCCGCAGCGCGACAGCGGTCTGGCGGGGCGACACGGTGCCCGAGTCCTACCTCCGGCTGCTGGAGAGCAACGCCGGTCTGGCCGAGCGGATGGCCGGCGACCTGCACGAGGGCAAGCTGCCGGTCGCCGCGCGCAAGCAGCTGGTGGCGGCGGCCCGGGAGTCGTCGCACCTGCCCGTGGCCGACAGCATCTCGGCGGTCGTCATCCTGGCCCAGGCCCGCTCGATCCTGGTCGACCTGATGGAGCTGACCGGACTCGACTACGCCGACGCCCGCGAGCTCGTGCCGGACATGGACTGAGGCCGACCTCGTGACCCGCTCCTGGCGGCCGAACCGTCACCGGTCGGTCGACCGTCGCCCGCGCACCTGGCGAACCTGCCGCACCTGGCGCAGCGGGCTCGCGCTGATCGGACTGCTGACCCTGCTCGCGCTCGCCGTTCTGCCCGGCGTCGCGCCCGGGGCCCGGGCCGACACCCCGACCCCGGTGAGCCCGGAGGCCTCGCCCAGCGCGACCGCTGACCCATCCATTTCCTCCCCCACCCCGGAGCCGTCGGTGTCGGCGAGCCCGAGCCCTCCGACCACCGAGCCCACGTCGGCGGCACCGAGCGACACCACCGCTCCGACCACACCCACCGCGGAGCCGACGGTCAGCGCCACGCCGACCACGGCACCGGACACGCCGACACCGTCGCCCACCCGTCGTACGCCGACCGCCTCGGCCACCCCGGTGGTGACGATCCCCTCGACGCCGCCGGCCAGTCTGAGCGCCACGGTCCCGCTGACCTCGGCGATCATCGCCTTCGTCGTGCTCATCCTGGTGGCCCTGCTACTCCGGGAGCTGACCACGGTCGCGGGCTCGCCGCCGGACGCCGAGGACACGGTCACCCTCCGCCCGGCCACCGAGGAGGACGTGCTGCGGCTGATGTCGATCGCCGGGGACGCGTTGATCGAGGCCGGGTTCGACGTGAGCGACGTCCAGACCGATCTGCGGGCCATCGCGGCGGCGCACGGTCTGCCCGACGTCCAGATCATCGCCATGCCCACCGCCCTGGTCGTCTCCTCGACCAGCGGCGGCACCCTGCGGACCAGCGCCGTGGCCACCGGCGCCGTCCAGCTCCGGCTGCACCAGATCGAGGCGCTCGACGACGTGGTCACCCGCAGCCGCCTGGGACTGGATCCGCGGGCCGCGGTCCGGGAGATCCGCGGCATCCGCAAGGCGCCGCCACCGTTCCCACCGGCGGTTCAGCTGCTGGGCGGGGTGCTGGCCACGATGGGTCTGGCGGTGCTGCTGGGCAGCTCCGGCCGGGGCACCCTGCTGGCCGGCGCGCTGGGCGTGTTCACCGGGGCGGTCCAGCTGCTCGGGTTGCGGGTGCCGCTCCGCTACCAGGCGCTGGTCACGGTCTCGGCCGCCACCGGGGTCTCACTGGCGGTCTTCCTGCTCGCGCGGCTCGGTTGGACGACCGACATCGTCCCCTCGCTGATCGCCCCGCTGGTCACCCTGCTGCCCGGCGCCCTGCTCACCACCGCGGTGATCGAGCTGGCCAGCGGGCAGATGATCTCCGGCGCGGGCCGGTTGGCCGCCGGGGCCACCCAGCTGCTGCTGCTGGCGCTGGGCATCGTCGGACCGGCGCTGCTGGTCGGCATCCCGGCGCTGGAGCTGACCAGCACCCGCCCCGCCCTGGGCACCCTGGGCCCGTGGCTGGGGGTGGCCGCCTTCGGGATCGGCATCGTGGTCAACCGCTGCGCCCGCCCCCGGTCGATGGGGTGGATCCTGATCGTGCTCTACGTGGCGTACGGCGCCCAGGTGCTCGGGGGTCTGTTCATCGGCGGTCTGCTCTCGGCCTTCGTGGGCGCGCTGGCCATGACGCCGGTGGCGGATCTGGTGGCCCGGCAGCGGGGCGGTCCTCCGGCCATCGTCAGCTTCACCCCCGCGTTCTGGATCCTGGTCCCCGGCGCCCTCGGCCTGATGGGCGTGGCCACCCTGCTCTCCGGTGACGGGACCGGCACCGGCTCGCTGCTCACGGCGGTGATCACGATGATCGGCATCGCCCTCGGTGTCCTGGTCGGGCGGGCCCTGTCCACGCTGATCGGTCTGCGCCGCCGGGTCTGGAGCTGACTGGCCGGTGGGGCGGGCGGCCGCCCACCCCGCGCGACGACGCCGGCGGGGCGTGAGATCGGCCCGGTCCTCAGACGCCGATGTCGGCGCGGCGACCGGCGCGCTTGTCGCACCAGACCTCGCCGTCGGCGTACACGACGCCGTCGGAGAAGCGACCCTCGACCCGACCGCCGTCGAACTGCTCGTTGTAGAGCCGGGCGTAGAGGCCACCGCGGGCCAGCAGCTCGGCGTGGGTGCCCTGCTCGACCAGCTCGCCGTCCTCCAGACCGAAGATCACGTCGGCGTTGCGGATGGTGGACAGCCGGTGCGCGATGGCGATCGTGGTCCGGCCCTGGGTGGCCCGCTCCAGCGCCTGCTGGACGAGCCGCTCGGTCTCGGTGTCCAGGGCGGAGGTGGCCTCGTCGAGGATGAGCACCCGCGGGTTCATCAGCAGCACCCGGGCGATGGCCAGCCGCTGCTTCTCCCCACCCGACAACCGGTAGCCCCGCTCGCCGGCCACCGTGTCGTAGCCCTGCGCGAAGCTCATGATCCGGTCGTGGATGTTGGCGTCCCGGGCGGCTTGCTCCACCTCGGCCCGGGTCGCGCCGGCCTTGGCGTACGCGATGTTGTCGAACAGCGAGCCGTGGAAGAGGTACGGCTCCTGGGTGACCATGCCGACGGACTGGGCCAGGGAGTCGAAGGTGACGTCGCGGACGTCGTGGCCGTCGATCCGGATCGCCCCGCGACCGACGTCGTAGAACCGCGGCACCAGGTAGGTCATGGTCGTCTTGCCAGAGCCGGACGGACCGACGATCGCGGCCAGCTGACCGGGCTCGATGCGCAGGCTGATCCCGGCCAGGGTCCAGTCCCGGGGCGGCTCGATCGGCTCGTCCGGGGCCGGCTCCGTCTCCTCGGCCGGGAGTGCGCTGTCGGCGGGACCGAACCGGGGCCCGGACTTGGTGCCGCTCAGCTCGCGGGCCTCCGGGTAGCGGAACCAGACGTCGTCGAACTCGACCCGTCCGCCGTGCTGGGTGCGCTCCAGCGGACGGGCGTCGGGGCGCTCGACGATGGCCGGCACGAGGTCGAAGTACTCGAAGATCCGCCGGAACAGGGCCAGCGAGGTCTGCACGTCCAAGGTGACGCGCATCAGCTGCATCAACGGCATCTGCAGCCGCGCCTGCAGCGTGGTGAAGGCGACCAGCGTGCCAGCGGTCAGCAGCTCGCCGCCCCCGATCCGCCCGGTCATCAGATACCCCGCCACCAGATAGATCAGGGCCGGCGTGACGGCGAAGAACGTCTGCACGAGGGCGAAGAAGGTGCGCCCGGTCATGGCCGCCTCGATCTGCAGCCGGGTCTGGTTCCGGTTCTCCTCGCGGTAGCGCTCGGTCTCGGCCTGGCCGCGGCCGAAGACCTTGGCCAGCAGGAGGCCCGACACCGACAGCGACTCCTCGGTGATGGCGGTCATCTCCGACAGCGACTCCTGGGTGCGGCGCGCGATCCGCTGCCGGCGGCGGCCGACCCGGACCTGGACGACCAGGAACAGCGGCATCAGGATCAGCGTGAGGATGGTCAGCTGCCAGGACAGCAGGACCATGGCCACGAACGCTGCGATCACCGTGACCGAGTTCTGCAGGATGGTGGTGGCGGTGTCGGTGAGCACCGTGCGGACACCGCTGACGTCGTTGGCCAACCGGGACTGGATCGCCCCGGTCTTGGTGCCGGTGAAGAAGGCCAGCTCCATCCGCTGCAGGTGCGCGAACAGGTCGCTGCGCAGGTCGGCCATGGCCGAGTTGCCGATCCGGCTGGTCAGGTAGTTCTGGCCGATGCCGAGCAGCGCGGTCACCACCGGGATCACGATCAGCCCGCCGACCAGCCACCACAGCAGCGACAGGTTCACCGGGCTCCCGTCCACCGGGAACAGGGCGTCATCGAAGATCGCGCGGGTCAGGAACGGCGCCACCGAGGTGAGGGCAGCCGACACCAGCACGACCAGGGCTACCAGGATCATCTGCTTCTTGTACGGCGCGAGCTGGCGGGCGATGCGGCGCAGCACCCCGTCGGCCACGACCTCGTCGGCCGGGGCACCCGCCGGGGTCGGTCGCTCGGTGACTGCCGTCATGCGCTGAGGCTACGCGCGCGCTCCGACACCACCGACGTGCCGGTGCCGGTGGCGGCCGCCCGCCCTCCGTGGACGGCGGCGGCCATCCCGAGGCCGATGATGATCGCGGTCAGGTGACCGAGGGCGGTGAAGTTCGGCCAGACGGCGAAGACGCCACCCGTCACCCCGAGGCAGGCGAGCGCGTACGGGAGCCGGCGCCGCCGTGGCACCCGGGCGGCGAGCAGACCCACGGCCGCCGCCAGCCCGTAGCTGACCCCGACGTCGGGCTTCACCACGAGGGAGAAGTGGGCGATGTGGCGGTAGAGCGCGTTGATCTCCATCGCCATCACGAACAGCGTCGCGCCGACGTGACCGAAGATCCAGACGGCGATCAGCGCCGTGCGCCCCAGCCAGCGCTGGACCAGCCCGAACACGAAGACGACCACCGGCACGAGCAGGAGCTGGGTGAGCGGGGACACGACGAACGCGCTGGCCGCCAGCACGGCGAGCGGACTGGCCCGCATGTTGTCGAGGTTGGTGCTGACGCTCTCCACCAGCCTGCGCACGGTGGCGTCGGAGTGCAGACCCACCCAGGTGCTGGCCACGACCACCACGAGTCCGTACACGAGGCCGACGTCGCGGCCGCGCCAGAGCCTGGCCAGGACCGTCCGGAGCCGGGAGTCCGGCGGGAGCTGCTCCACGACAGGCATTCTCGCCCTCGCCGGCGGCCGGGCCGACGCCGGTCCCGCCGGGTCCGCGGGCTCTCGCGCGGCTACCGTGATGCACGTCTCACCGCAGGATTTGGGGCTCACGACATCTTCGCGTAACTTAGGTCAAGCGACGCGGGGTGGAGCAGCTCGGTAGCTCGCTGGGCTCATAACCCAGAGGTCACAGGTTCAAATCCTGTCCCCGCTACCAACGGGAAACCGCCTCCGACTAGGCCAAAACCAGTCGGAGGCGGTTTCTGCTTTCCGGGCGTGCAACCCCCGTGCAACAGACCGCCTCCCCGTCGAGGGAGGAATCCTCATGTCCAGCACCATCACCGCTACGGAGACGCCAACACCGACCGGCTGCCAGCCATGGTGCAATACGGACGACCCGTTCAACCACTATGACGACGAGG
>JBMDXL010000325.1:0-2469 GCA_048594465.1 Microlunatus sp.
GGGGAGCGCCGGGCGGCGGCGCCCGCGGTGGTGCGCGCCCGAGCGGGGCGCCCACCGCCCCCGGCACCCCCGGCTGAGCCGGAGAGGTTCTCAGGAAACCTCGCTGGTTCTCCTGTGACGGATGAGGCAGAATGGACCCAGATCCGCCGCGTACGCGTCGTGAGGATGTTGGGGAAGACAGCCCTCACCCTGCGTCACTGGAGGATCGATGAGCACAACCCGTGGAGTGCTGTACATCCACGCCGCACCGTCGGCACTGTGCCCACACATCGAGTGGGCGGTCGGCGGTGCCTTCGGCACGCCCGTACGCCTGGACTGGATCCCCCAGCCGGCGGAGCGGGCGGCGTACCGGACCGAGTACGCCTGGACGGGTCCGGCCGGCACCGCCGCCCGGCTGACCAGCGCCCTCAAGGGCTGGCAGCGGATCCGCTTCGAGGTGACCGAGGAGGCCAGCGCCGGCGTCGAGGCGCACCGGTACGCCTACACCCCCGCCCTCGGGGTGCTGCACACCCAGATCGGTCTGCACGGCGACGTGGTGGTGCCCGAGGAGCGGATCAAGCACGCGATGGTGATGGCCTCGCTGGGCCAGCAGGACCTGGTGGAGGCGCTGGACACGCTGCTGGGCCGTCCCTGGGACGCTGAGCTGGAACCGTTCCGCTACGCCGGCGAGGGCGCTCCGGTCCGCTGGCTGCACAAGGTCGTCTGACCCCCACAACCCGCTGACGCCCCCTTTCGCGCCGTCACGCACCCGTTGCCGAGGGTGCGTCGACGAGCGAAAGGGGGCGTCAGCAGGGTGGTGGCTGGTCTGCGGTAGCGCCGCGTGGGCTCAGGAAGCGGTGGCGTACCGGTTGGTGAAGGCGATGGCCACGTTGTGGCCGCCGAAGCCGAACGAGTTGTTGATCCCGGCCAGGTCCCCGGCCGGCAGCTCGCGCACCCGGCTGGCGATGTCGATGCCGAGATCGGGCTCCGGGTCCTCCAGGTGGATGGTCGGCGGCACGGTCCGGGGGTACAGGGCCAGCAGGGTGGCCAGCGACTCCAGGGCGCCGGCCCCACCGAGCAGGTGACCGGTCATCGACTTGGTGCCGGTGACGACGGCCGAGGTGTCCTCGCCCAGAGCCATCCGGATGGACAGCGCCTCGGTCACGTCACCCTGCGGGGTGGAGGTGGCGTGGGCGTTCACGTGCGCGATGTCGCCGGGCTGGAGCCCGGACTCCCGGAGCGCGTACGTCATCGCGCGGGCCTGGGACTCGCCGGTCGGGTCGGGCTGGACCATGTCGTGGGCGTCGGAGGTGATCCCCGCCCCGGCCAGCTCGCCGTAGATCCGCGCGCCGCGAGCCTGGGCGTGCTCCAGGGTCTCGATCACCATCACCGCCGCCCCCTCGCCGAGCACGAAGCCGTCGCGGCCCTTGTCCCACGGTCGGGAGGCGCGCTCCGGCTCGTCGTTGCGGCGGCTCATGGCCTGCATCTGGGCGAAGCAGGCGATCGGCATCGGGTGGATGACGCCCTCGGCGCCACCGACCACGACGACGTCGGCGCGACCGAGCCGGATCATGTCGATCCCGTACGCGATCGCCTCGTTGCTGGAGGCGCAGGCCGAGACCGGCGCGTGCGCCCCGGCCTGGGCGCCGATCCGCAGGCTGACGTTGGCGGCGGTGGCGTTGGCCATCAGCATCGGGATGGCCAGCGGGGACACCCGCCGGGGTCCCTTGTCCTTCTGCACGTCCCACTGGCCGAGCAGGGTCTGCAGACCGCCGATGCCGGTGGCGATCACCGCGCCGAGGCGCTGCCGGTCGACGGGGTTCTCCTCCTTGAGCCCGAAGCCCGCGTCCTTCCAGGCCTCCAGGGCCGCGACCACGCCGAGCTGGGCCGAGCGGTCCAGCCGTCGGGCCTCGACCCGCTCCAGCACGGAGGCGGGGTCGACGGCCGCGGACGCGGCGATCTGCACCGACAGGTCGGCGGCCCAGTCGGCCTCGATCCTGCTGATGCCGGAGCGGCCCGCGAGGAGGCCCTCCCAGGTGCTGGCCACGTCACCGCCGAGCGGGGTGGTGGCGCCCAGTCCGGTGACGACGATCGGGGTCGTGCTCATGGGTAGGACCTTCCGTGGTCAGGGGTCGAGCAACCGGGCGCGAGGGCGCCCGGGAGAAAGAGATGAGCGGCCGGCCGGAGCAGGACGATGGTCCGCGGCCGCGCCGACGGATGAGGGCCACGCGGCCCGACCGCGACTGCGGTCGTCGCCGGCGTGGCCCTCCGGCGCGTCAGGAAGCAGCGCGCTCGATGTAGGCGACCGCGTCGCCGACGGTCTTGAGGTTCTTGGCCTCCTCGTCGGGAATGCTCACGCTGAACTTCTCCTCGGCGGCGTAGATGATCTCGACCATCGACAGCGAGTCGACGTCCAGGTCGTCGGTGAACGACTTGTCCAGCTGCACGTCGTCGGTCGGCACGCCGGCGACCTCGTTGACGATGTCGGCC
>JBMDXL010000326.1:0-5415 GCA_048594465.1 Microlunatus sp.
CTCGTGGCGGGCCCAGGTGTGGTCGCGCTGGCCGACCGCCGGGCCGGCGGAACCCTTCGGCTCGCTGGCGGAGTACGAGCGCGTCGGTGCCCGGCTCCTCGCCTCCGGCGCCGCGCGCGACGAGGGGATGCTCTACTACGACGCCCGCCTCGGCCAGGCGCAGCCGACCGTCGAGCTCCGGGTGACGGATGTGTGCACCGACGTCGAGGACGCGCTGCTCGTCGCGGCCCTGGCCCGCGGGCTCGTGGAGCGGTCGGTCCGCGCCGCGGCGGCCGGTGAGCCGCTGCGGGCGTGGCGGGTCCAGGAGCTGCGGGCCGCGCAGTGGCGGGCGTCGCGGGACGGTGTCTCGGGAACGCTGCTCCACCCGGTCACCGGTGATCCCGCCGGCGCGCGCGACGTGCTGCGCGACGTCCGCGATCAGCTCGAGGACCTGCTGGCCGAGGCCGGTGACCTGGACCGGGTCGACGAGGGGCTGGACCGCGTCCTGGTCCGCAGCGGCGCCTCGTCGCAGCGCTCGGCGTACGAGCGGGACGGGACGATCGAGGCCGTCGTCGCCGACCTCGTCGCGCGCACCGAGGCGACCTGGACGGGTTGAGGAGCCCTCAGCCCGGGGCCTTGCCCCGCCCCTTGCGGCCCGCCGACGCGCCCTTGCCGGCCCACTTCGAGGTGGAGTCGAAGGGCTTGCGTCCCCATCGGCCCAGGGGTCCGGGCAGCTTGCCGGCGACGTTGCCCGCCGTCCCGAACGTCTTCTTCGTCGCCCGCTCCGGGTGCCGCGAGAGCCGGGGGAGAAGGAACGCCAGGACGGCGAGCACGACGACGACGCCGATGATGACGGCGATGACCACGGGGGCCTCCGAGCCAGCGGGGCGGAGGTCCCGATCTGGTGTGTGCTCACTGTGGCCCTGCTCACAGATGTGTGCAACAAGCAGCGCCGATGGCCCGCCGACTACCGTGCGGCGCATGACCCGTCGTCCAGCCCGCGGACGGTACGGCTGGTGGGCCGGGATCGGGATGCCGAGCCGGACGCCGACGCCTGGTCCGTCTGCTACGTCAACGGCTTCCAGACCCAGCCGTGCGAGCTCGACGTCCGGCCCGGCGAGGTGCTCCTACGCCGGGCGGGGAGGTCCAGTACGACCCAGACTGACCGGACGAGGCGTTCCTCGACACGAGCACGGCGGCGAAGCGCGAGGCTATCGCCGCGGTGGTGGGGCCCTGGATCACGGGCTGCGCGGACGCCGGGTTCGATGCGGTCGAGCTCGACAACCTCGACACCTTCACCCGCTCGGACGGCGCGCTGACGCTCGGCGACAACCTCGCACTGGCGGCGGACCTCGTCGCGGTCGTGCACGACGCCGGCCTCGCGGCGGGCCAGCAGCACGCCGCCGAGTTCTCAGGTCCGCTGCACGACGAGGCCGGATTCGTTCTCGCGGTGGGGGAGGAGTGCGCGGCGTACGACGAGCGCGCGGCCTACACCGACGTCTACGGCGACGCCGTGGTGGACATCGAGGACACCGACAACCTGCCCCGGCCGTTCGCGGCGGTCTGCGACGACCCGGCGACGCCGGCCTCGGTCGTCCTGCGCGACCGGGACCTGGTCACGCCGCGCGACCCGGCGTACGTCTTCGTGCTCGGCGACCGCGGGGACCGAGGTCCGAGGGTCCTGCCATGTGTGGGGATCGGGTCTGCGGGCACCGTGGAGGGCACGGCACGACACGATCGGCAACACCCGGGGCGGGGGCCATGCACTTCCACGTGGTGGAGAAGCTCGTGCACGGCGAACCGCACCATCTGGGCGGGATCTCGTCGCTGGCCTACCCCAGTGACCGGCCGGCCTTCGCGACGGTGGGCGAGGCGATCGACGCGGCGATGGACTCGGCCCTCCTGCGCTGGGGCGGACCCGCGGAGGACGCGGTGGAGCTGGGCCTGATGGCCGAGATCGGTGACGGGTTGGAGATGTCGAAGCGGGGTGCTCTGGCCTCCTGGGTGGCGCCGGACGGCGAAGGTGCGGTCTGGTCCGTCAAGGCGTGCGACTGCGCGGACGGCACCCTCGCGCAGATCTTCGCCCAGCACCGCGGCCGCTGACGGTCCGTCCGGGGGGACTACCGCCTGACTCGGATGGGCACGCTGGTCGTCGTTCGCCGTCCGTCCTGGCTCACCGCGGTGAGCACGATCCGGTACTCACCGGGCTCGGCCGGACCGCGGTCGGGCCAGCCGTTCCCGGGCACCGAGCGGGTCGCCGACTCGGGAGGACGGGTGGTCCAGCGTTCGAGGATCCGGCGGCCCGTGCGGCCCCGGGGGTCGACGACCGTCGGCCACACCTGCATGCGGAAGTTGACCCGCCACCCGATGCGGGTGGACCCCAGGCGTGACTCGTTGACCCGGATCGTGTGCCTGGTCGCCCGCGTCTCGAGGAACGCGGGCGGCGGGCGCTCGCCGACCCAGATGGTTGTCCGGGTCACCAGGCGGCCGGCCTCGGCCCGGACCCGGTACTCGCCGGGAGCCATGAAGGGGTCCAAGCCCTCGAACGCCACGTCGAAGGACACGGGCCCCGACACGCTCTCGACCGGCTGCGTCACGGAGTACGCGTAGCCCTCGGGGCCCCCGATGGTGAGGGAGGCGGAGGTGGCCTGCTGGCGATACCCGTTCAGAGTGATCGGCCCGGTCCACCCCGACTCCACGTCGCGCGGGGCCCCCAGGCCGATCGCCGTCATCGGCGAGGCCGGCGCGGGTGCCGTGGTCGCCACCGTCGCCGTCGTCGCCATCAGCAGCCCGAGGGCCGCCCCCACTGCGGTCCTGAGTCGCACCTGCGGCTCTCCTTCGGGTCGAGTGGCCGCACCGTAGCGACAAGCCGGGGACGGCGTCCGCAAGATCTCCGCAAGACAGCGGGTCAACGGGAGGAACGCCGGTCTGTCGGCGCCCTGGGCTGAAGATGTCTTGCAGGATCCCAGCAGGCCAGCGTTCGTTACGTTGCGCTCGGCCGGAGACTCGATCCGTAGTGTTCTTCCTGGCCGCCTCGCCTGGACCCCATGCTGGGCGGGGCGGTCACCCAGCCGACAGTGGTTGGCATGTAGCGCACCTGGTGCGATGCTGCGGCGGGGCGCTCGCCCCAGCCGGCTCCTGGAGGTCCGCATGCCGACAACGCCACGCGTCCTCGGAGCCCTCTCCGCCTCGGCGGCCCTCCTTCTCGGGTCCATGGGGCTGGCCGCTGCGGAGTCCCGCACCGTTCGCGACCGCGCCAACCCCGAGGACCCGGCCTACGGCGACATCAGGCAGGTGCGACTCGACAACACGACCGAGGGCCTGCGCGTCACCACCTCGCTGGCCGAGGTACGAGCTGGCACGTACTGGGTCCTGACCTTCCACGATGACCAGGGGCGCCCCCACCGAATCATCGCCGTCAACCGGGGCGCCCGGAAGAACTCGTGGGTCCGGGTGCAGGAACGGGTGGGCGGTGGCTACCGGCCCTACGAGTGCCGAGGACTCACCCAGGCCTGGAACACGAGGACCGACCGCATCACGGTCTTCATCCCCGGCGGCCGCCGCAGCTGCGGCGGACCCGCACACGAGTACTTCTACCTCGCCGTCGGCCCTGTCGACGACCGCGGCGTCCGGGGTGGCTACTTCGACATGGTCCGGTCCTCCGAGTCCGTGCCCCGCGGCTGACGGGGCCCTCACCGGCACGCGGACCCCACACCTGATCCGCACCTGCGTCGGCGCCGGGCGCGGCGGAGGCGACCTTGCGCAACCCGAGAGCAACGCGCGGCCAGGCCTTCGTTTACCTTGCGGCACGCCGGGCAGGCTTTGTCGTGGCCGCCCCGCTCAGACCCCATGCTGGACGGGGCGGCCCTTACCGCTTTCTGGCGCGGCGTTCCGCGCCCTTGCGTCCGGCCCACCGGAGCCCTCTGACGTAGAGGGGCGCGGTGGCGATGCGGAGGACGCCGATGGCAGCCAAGCCCCCGGCCAGGACCCAGCCGGCGGTCGTGGCGTTGCCGGAGAACACTTGGAACAGGGTCACGATGGTCGCTCCGATGAGAGCGATCCATCCGTCAGAACGCTGGAAATTGCCGCTGACCTCAGCGGGGTCCCGCTCGTCAGGCTGCTCAGTCACGAGCGCGTACCGCGGCCCAGCCGGTAGGCGCGGGTGAAGGCCACGGCCGCGATGAAAAACATGCCGACGGTCGCGACGGGCGGGGTCAGTCGACCAGTCGTCAGGTCGCCGTTGGTCGCCCACGAGTAGGCGGTGTAGGCGCCGAGTATCACCGCCATGCCGAGCGCCACGTAGCCGACGAGGCGGTTGCCTTTGGCGGTGGCGAGACCTTCATCCCCCGAAGTCATGCCGGATTGAACCATGAGCGTGGTTTGCTTCGGCTGTGGTCCAACGACTCCCCGACTCCGGCTCCGGTCGCCGACGCATCATGCTCCCGCCTTGGGGTTTCGTGCTGCTCGGCCTTGTCTTCTTCGGCCTCGCCACGCTGCGCTACAACAACGATTCGGCTCGGAGCTGGGAGATCTCCGTCTTCG
This sequence comes from Microlunatus sp., assembly GCA_048594465.1. Lineage (GTDB taxonomy): Bacteria > Actinomycetota > Actinomycetes > Propionibacteriales > Propionibacteriaceae > Microlunatus. The sequence goes on from JBMDXL010000326.1 coordinate 4,522, forward strand.
CCGGGGTGACGATGATCGCCGTCGGCGTCTTTGTCGCAGTCAAGCGGCGCAGCTTCCGCTGATGCGAGGACGGGATTGGCTCGCCCTTGCCGTCGGTCTTGTCGCGGCTGTTGGCCTCATCATCTTCATGCCACTAGCGCGCACCTACGGGTCACGACGCGCACGAAACACAGGGCGCGAACTGCGCGAGAAGCACCGGGGCGAATAGTTCCTGGTCCTCGACTCGGTGCACGTGCCCCCAGGTCGTCAACCACGCACAGGCCGACCTCCAGGCTCTGAAGATCTGCTTCCTTGACCGGGTCATTCCGTCCGCTGGGCACTGCGGTACTGGAAATAGAACGACGCGCTCAGTCCGAGCTGGGTGAGGCCCAAGAGCAACTGCGACCACTGGAGGTCACCGGCGAGCCACCCGAAGAACGTCATCATCAGGATCAGAGTGGCCAACAGGCCCGCTACCAGTGCTGTGTTGCGGAGCGACGTCGGCCGCGGTCGCTCCCTGCGATCGGCGGATGCGCCCCAGTCTTCCCAGTGGGCGTCTTCTGCGCCGTTCCAGCCGGGGCCGTAGGGACCATCCGGCGGCTTGCTTGGTCCCTGGGAACTACTCACCGCGGGTTCGCTTCCAGACCATGAACGCGATGATGCCGACCAGCCCGCCCACCCAGACGACCCAGTTGACCAGGTCATTTCGTAGAGCGGAATGCCGCGCCCAGGACTTGCAGCACGCACCAGCATCAGCAGACCCACGGCATCCCCCAATGCCTCATTGGCCTGCCCCCCGGGCACGACCATTGTGAGGAGGCTAGAGGTCGTCTGTGCGCAGGGAGTCGGGCGGGGGGCGGGGCGGCCTCGCGAGATTGCGGTCTAGACCGGTTGGATGCGCGCCCATCAATCGGG
>JBMDXL010000327.1:0-7305 GCA_048594465.1 Microlunatus sp.
TTCGCGGTGACCGCCGGGATCGGTGCTGCGGAGAAAGTCGCGCAGTTCAAGGCCGAGATCGACGACTACTCCGCGATCCTGCTGGAGTCGGTCGCCGACCGGTTGGCCGAGGCCTTCGCGGAGCGCCTGCACGCGGTTGTCCGTCACGACCTGTGGGGTTACGCCGCAGACGAGCGCCTGACCAACGACGAGCTGATCGCCGAGAAGTACCGCGGCATCCGCCCGGCTCCCGGCTATCCCGCGTGCCCGGATCACACCGAGAAGCTGGCGATCTGGGATCTGCTGGACGTCCAGGCGCAGACGGGCATGGAGCTGACGGAGTCGATGGCCATGTGGCCGGGTGCGTCGGTCAGTGGTTGGTACTTCGCCCATCCGCAGTCGCAGTACTTCGTGGTCGGCCGGCTCGGCCGCGACCAGGTCGAGGACTACGCGACGCGCAAGGGATGGAGCCTGCGGCAGGCGGAGAAGTGGCTCGCCCCGAACCTGGGGTACGAGCCGGAGGACTGACCTCCCCGATTCGTTCGTGACGGGAATCTGCGTCTCATGCCGACAACCACGGCGTGTCGCGCCAGATCCGACTCGCCAGGTGCGCCTTTCCGCCGGCGATGGCCAGAGCCTCGCGCGTGGCCCACACGACGTACGCGGGATCCTCGGTGAGCATCCGCCAGGTGAACCGCAACACCGTCCAGCCGGCCATCACCAGCACGTTCTGCCGCTCGCGGTCGGCCTCGAACGCCTCGCGGTCGCCGTGGGTCTCGCGACCGTCGATCTCGCACGCGAGCCGCTGCCGGACGAAGGCCAGGTCGAGGTAGTAGGTCGCCCACTGGGGCACGGCGATCTTCAGGTTGCCGACCCAGCCGCCGATGCCCGCCTCGCGGTAGAGCCGGTGGGCTACCCGCTCGGCGCGGGACCACGGCTCGGCGCGGGAGTCGAGCAGCACCCGCCAGCGCTCGGCGTTCCCACGGCGCCTCGGGGTCTGCTGCAGGGCGTCACGCAGGCTGGCGAGGTCGGCCACCTTGCGGCGCAGCGCGATGTCGATCGGGTCGGTGTCCTCGAGCGTGGCCAGCTCGATCGCGGTCAGCGGCGGCACGGTGAAGCCGAACGGTCCGCGCCGTTGGACCAGCTCGACGGGCACCCGCCGTTGGCGGAAGACGAACCCCGGCTGGGGCGCATGGCGGTGCGGAGAGGCCACCTGGACTGCGCCGACGGTCACCTCCGGCCAGTACGAGAGCGCGGCCGCAGCCCGGCCGGTGATGACCGCACTCGGGTCCCACCGCGACACCGCCAGCACCCGGGTCAGCAGAGACGCTGCGTTGCCGGGGTCGGCGTAGATGCCGGGCAGGGGTCGGACCAGGCGTCCGGCGGCCGCCGCGCGGACGAGGGCGTTCTCCAGCGCGGGGTGCTCGCGGGCCACGATGACCCGGTCCTCGGCCAGCAGCTGCTCGATGGTGTCGTCACGTCTCATGTCCAGACACTGCGGACGTCGGCCGGAATCGACCGGGGTCTCCGCAGATCTGTGGATGACGCCCGCGGGATCCGGTCACCTGTGGACGGTGACGGAGACGCGCAGCTGGAGGGGACGAACGGGAGCGACACGCCGACTGCCGGCCGACGAGCAGCAGATTCCCGTCACGAACGAAATCGGGCGCGGGTCCCCGCCCGGGCGAGCCGGTCGGCCCACACCGCGGCACGGGCGGCGTTGGCCCCGCCGGCGCCGTGCACCGCGCCGCCGGGGTGCGCCGAGGCGGAGGCCAGGAAGAGCCCGCGGATCGGGGTGCCCGCCCGACCGAGCCCCGGCACGGGACGGAAGACCAGCTGCTGGTCCAGCGAGGACGAGCCGCCCCCGACGGCCCCGCCGACCAGGTTGGCGTCCCGGCGCTCCAGCTCGGGAGGTGAGAGCACGCGGCGGGCCAGCACCCGGGAGCCGAAGCCGGGGGCGTACGCCTCCAGCCGGGCCTGCATCCGGTCGGCGAACCGCTCGGCGTCGCCGCCCTCCCAGTCGCCGGTCAGGTCGCCGCCGGCGTCACCGCGAACCCGTTGCGGGACGTGGGTGTAGGCCCACAGCGACTCGGTCCCGGCGGGGGAGCGGGTCGGGTCGGTGGTCGTCATCTGCCCGATCAGCTGGAACGGGTCGTCCGGGATCAGGTCGGCGGCCAGCTGGCCCTCGTACGCGCTCAGGTCGTCGAGGCTGTCGCACAGGTGGACCGTGCCGGGCGCGTACGCCGGCTCGGCCCGCCAGGGCACGGGTCCGGACAGGGCGAAGTCGACCTTGACGGTGGCCGGGTCCATCCGGAACCGGCGCACCCGCTCCAGATAGCCCGCGGGGACGTCGTCGGGGCTCAGCAGCCGCTGCACCAGCTGGTGGACGCCGACCCCGGCGACGACCGCCCGGCGGGCCCGGACAAGCACCCCGCCGACCACCACCCCGGCCGCCCGGCCCTGCTCGACCACCACCCGGTCCGCTCCGGTCCCGGTGCTGATCAGACCGCCCCGGGACCGCAGCCGGGCGGCCATCGCCTCGGTCAGCCGGCCGGCACCGCCCTCGGGCACCGGGAAGCCGACGGTCTGGCCGAGCATGGCCAGCAGCAGTCCGATCACGCTCGACCCGGCGCTGGTGGAGGCCAGGTCGGCGTGCGCCGCGTTGCCCGCCACCAGCATCCGGGCGCCCCGGCCACCGAACGTGTGACCGGCCACCGGGGCGTCCAGGGTGTGCCGGGCAGGGGCCAGCAGCCGCTGCACGAAGGTCAGACCGCCGACCCGGGGCAGCGTCACCGCGGCCCGCAGACCCGCTCTCACCGGCGGCATCGGCGACAGCAGGGCGCCGACCAGCGCCGGTCCGATCCGCCGCCACTGGGCGACCAGGGCCAGCCAGGCGTCGCCGTCGCCAGGGTGCTCGCGGTCCAGCAGCGCCGCGGTCACCTCCGCGTCGCGGTGCAGCAGCGCCCACGAGCCGTCCGGCCAGGGGTGGCCGAGCACGGCGGGCGCGTGCCGCCAGCGCAGCCCGTGCGCCTCCAGACCCAGCGCGGTGATCACCGGGGACGCCGCGGCCATCGGGTAGAAGGCGGAGAAGGTGTCGTGGACGAAGTCCGGGTGCACCTCGCGGTCGCTGCGCACCGCGCCGCCGAGGTCGGTCTGCGCCTCGACCAGCAGCACCTCCCAGCCCGCGTCAGCCAGCCGGTTGGCCGCCACCAGCCCGTTCGGCCCGCTCCCGATGACGACCGCGTCCACGGTCGTGGGCAGGGAGGCGATCATGGTCACACCCTCTCACCGCCCCGTACGGCGATCCCGGTTGCCCGGGGCTGCGAGAATGGCCGCGCCATGAACGACGTCGACCCTCTCGTGCCGCCCGCGCCCGCCCGTCCCCACGCGGTCCTGTGGGACTTCGACGGCACGCTGGCCGACACCGAGCCGCTGTGGATCGCGGCGGAGTTCGAGGTGATCGAGGGTGAGCTCGGCAGGTCGTGGTCGATGGAGCACGCCGAGAAGCTGGTGGGCAGCGACCTGATCGACTCGGCCTCCTACATCCTGGCCACCATCGGGCGCAGCGACCTGCCCCCGATCTGGATGGTCGAGCAGCTGCTCGGGCGCGTGGTCGCCCAGCTGCGGACCGCCGAGGACCTGCCCTGGCGCCCCGGCGCCCTGGAGCTGCTGGCCGCCCTGCGCGCGGACGGGACGCCGTGCGCCCTGGTCTCGGCCTCCTACCGGGTGCTGCTCGACGCGGTGCTCGAGCGGCTGCCGGAGGGCTCGTTCGCGGTCTCCGTGGGAGGCGACGAAGTGACCCAGGGCAAGCCACACCCCGAGCCGTACGAGCGGGCCTGCGCCCTGCTGGGGGTCGACGCGCGCTCCTGCGTCGTGCTGGAGGACTCGGCGACCGGCGCCCGTTCCGGGAACGCGGCCGGTGCGGTGGTGGTCGGCATCCCGCACGTGGTGGCCATCCCCCCCGCTCCCCGGCGGGTCACGGTGCCGTCGCTGGCCGGTCTCGGGCCCGATCGGCTGGCCACCCTGTTCGCCCAGGCCGGCAGTGCTGCGTAGGCGGCGGACGTCGACCCGGGTGGGCGCGGCGCTGCTGGTGGGGCTGACGGCCCTGGCCGCCGGGTGCACCCCCGCCGACCCCGACCCCCAACCCGGACCCTCGCAGAGCACCCCCGCCCCCACGCCGGTGACCGTGCTGTCCACCGACCCCATCCGGCAGGTCGACCCGGCGGCCATCACCGATCCGGGCTCGGTGGTGCTGTCGCTGAACGTGTTCCAGCGGCTGATGACCGCCGAGCCGGGTCAAGCCGTGCTCAAGCCCGATGCGGCCAAGGACTGCCTGTTCACCGCCGACACGGTCTACACCTGCACCCTGAACCCGGACCTGGTCTTCCACAACGGCCACCAGCTCACCTCCAGCGACGTGAAGTTCAGCATCCAGCGCGCCCTGCGGCTGGACGTGCCCGGTTCGTCGGCCCCCTTGCTCTCCACCCTCCGCCGGATCGAGACGCCGGATCCGCTGACCGTGCGGTTCGTGCTGAGCCAGGTCGACACCCAGTTCGGCTGGGCGCTCGCCTCGCCGGCCGCCTCGATCGTCGACGAGGAGGTCTACAACGCCGACGAGGTGCGGCCGGGGGACCAGCCGGTCGTCGGCTCCGGACCGTTCGCGGTGACGAGCCTGGAGAAGGGGACGCTGCTGCTGCAGCGCAACGCCGCCTACGTGGGCCGCAACCCCGCCCGGACCGACGCGGTCCGCTACCAGACCGTCGCCGACTCGGCCGCCCTCGAGGACGCCATGAACACGGGCACGGCCGACGTGGTCTGGCGGGGGCTGAGCGCTGCGGCGATCACCCGGTACAGCCGCCAGGTCACCGTCAACGAGAACGGCACCACCGACGCCGGCTACGAGATGCAGACCCAGACCGGGACACGGGTGCTGATGCTGGCCTGGTCGGACCGCTCGAAGCGGCGCAGCGACGAGGACCTGCGCAACGCCATCGCGATGTCGTTGCAGGGGGACCGGACCCTGGACTCGGTCGTCCCCGGCGGCATCCCCAACCACATCAGCGCCTTCCCGCTGGGTGGCAGCACCGCGCCCGACGTGACCTGGTCCAACCAGATCCGGCTGACCCTCGGCTACGACCCGACGATGCCCGACGGTCGCGACATCGCCACCCAGATCCGGACCCGGCTGGAGGACACCGGCGGGATGAGCGTGCGGCTGCGGGCCGTCGACCCGACCGCCGAGGACGCCGATCCGCCCGATCTGACGGTGCTGGACCGCAAGGCGTGGACGTCCACCGGTCTGGCGTGGCTGCAGCCCTACCTGGAAGCGCCCCTGCCGGCCAGCGCGAGCGACGTGACCGACCTGGAGCGGCAGTACCGCGGCGCCGGGATCGGCGAGGAGGCCGTGGCCACCCGGTCGATGGCGAGTCTGCAGCGCAAGGCCGCCGCCGACCTGGTTCTGCTGCCGATGACCCAGTCGGACGAGTACGTGTTCACCGCACCGAAGGTGGAGGTCCCGGCGAACTCGTTCGGGCCCGGGTGGCAGCTGGGATTGTGGGGGATCGTTCGTGCCTGACGAGATCGAGACAGGGTCTGCGGAGATCGAGTTCGACCAGGACCCGCGGGCGTACGCGGGCGTGGGGTCCGGTCCGCTGCGGCCGGGGGAGCGGGTGACTCTGACCGACGCGAAGGGTCGCAAGCACTCGGTGCTGCTGGCCGAGGGCGGGGTGTTCCACACCAGCAAGGGCGGCATCCCCCACGACGACCTGCTCGGCGGCCCCGAGGGCGTGGTGGTGCACTCGCACGGCGGGACGGCCTACCTGGCGCTGCGGCCGCTGCTGGCCGACGTGACGGTGGCCATGCCGCGCGGTGCCGCCGTCGTGTACCCCAAGGACGCCGCCCAGATCGTCGGCGGGGCCGATGTCTTCCCCGGGGCCCGGGTGATCGAGGCGGGCGTCGGCTCGGGCGCGCTGACCATCTCCTTGCTGCGGGCGATCGGGCCGACCGGTCGGCTGATCTCGTACGAGCGCCGGGACGACTTCGCCGCCATCGCGGCCAAGAACGTGGAGAACTTCCTGGGCCGGTCGCACCCGGGCTGGGACCTGCGGGTCGGTGACCTGGTCGAGCGGCTGGCCGCCGACCCACCCGGGCAGGTGGACCGGGTGGTGCTGGACATGCTGGCCCCCTGGGACTGCGTGGACGCCGTGGCCGAGGTGCTCGTGCCCGGCGGGGTGCTCTGCGCGTACGTGGCCACCACCACGCAGCTGGCCCGCACGGTGGAGACGATCCGGGTGCACACCGGCTTCACCGAGCCCGAGGCGACGGAGTCGCTGGTCCGGGGCTGGCACGCCGAGGGACTGGCCGTCCGACCCCAGCACGCGATGGTCGGGCACACCGGCTTCCTGATCTTCACCCGGCGGCTGGCCCCCGGGGTGGTGGCCCCGGCCAAGCGGCGGCGACCGGCCCCCGGCGCGTATGGCGAGGATTACACGGGACCGCGTGGGGATCGCGGGTAGTGTCGGGCGCCTAGGAGGTGCTCGATGACATCGACCGACCGTCCCGACGACCGAGAGTCGACGCTGGCCCTGCTCCGCGCTGAGCTGGAGCGGATGAGGGAGCGTACGGCCTCCCACCCCCACGACATCGCGGTGCTGGAGAGACGCCTGGCCGACGCCCGGTCCGACGCCCGCACCAACGCCGCCAACAACGAGCGGCTGGCCGCCACCCTGCGCGAGGCGCGGGACCAGATCGTCTCGCTGAAGACCGAGGTCGACCGGCTCGCCCAGCCGCCGGCCAGCTTCGGGGTGTTCGTGGCCGAGGCGCCCGACAAGACCGCCGACATCTACACCTCCGGCCGCAAGATGCGGGTCAGCGTCAGCCCGGACGTCGAGCTCGACGGGCTGGAGCCCGGCCGCGAGCTGCTGATCAACGAGGCGCTCAACGTGGTCGGGGTGCAGGAGTTCACCGACGTCGGCGAGGTCGTGCTGCTGAAGGAGATCCTCGAGGACGGGGACCGGGCGCTGGTGATCGGCCACGGCGACGAGGAGCAGATCGTCCGGCTGGCCACCAGGTTGAAGCAGCAGCCGAACCGCTCCGGCGACTCGCTGCTGGTGGACCGCCGGGTGTCGTTCGCCTTCGAGCGGGGGCCCAAGCGGGACGTCGAGGAGCGGGTGCTGGAGGCGGTGCCGGACATCGACTACTCGGTGATCGGCGGCCTCGGCGGTCAGATCGAGGCCATCCGCGACGCCGTCGAGCTGCCGTTCCTGCACAAGGACCTGTTCGCCGAGCACCAGCTCAAGGCACCGAAGGGGATCCTGCTGTACGGGC
>JBMDXL010000328.1:0-7353 GCA_048594465.1 Microlunatus sp.
TCAAGTCCGCGGTGACCAACTGGTCCCCGAACCGTCGCCGGTTCCTGTCCGTCGCCGGCCTCGCGGTCGGCGGTGCCGTCATCGGCACCACGGCGGCCGGCTGCGGCACCGCCCAGACCGGCAACAGCACCGGCAGCGGGACCGACGCCACGGGCCGGGCCGGCGCTGCCGGCGAGACCCTGTTCGTGGCCGGGTTCCAGTGGGGTCCGCCCACCAACTACAACCCCTTCGCCCCGTCCCCGGCGTGGCCGACGGGTGGCGGTCAGAGCCAGCTGATCTACGAGTCGCTGGTCCGGTTCAACCTGCTCGACGGCTCGCTGGTCGGCGGTCTGGCCAAGGAGATCCAGGAGCCCGACGCCAACACCTTCGTCATCCCGCTGCAGGACGGGACCAAGTGGTCCGACGGCTCCGAGCTGACCGCGGAGGACGTGGCCTTCACGTTCGACCTGGCCAAGCAGACCTCGCTGTCGTACTCCACCATCTGGAACTACGTGGACAGCATCGAGGCCACCGACGCCCGCACGGTCACCGTCAAGATCAAGGCCCAGCCGAACAACCCGGGCTTCGTCAAGAATGTGCTGGCCGGCACCTTGATCGTGCCGAAGTCGTACTGGAGCAAGGTCTCCGCCGACAAGATCACCGCGGACACCAACCTGCAGCCGATCGGCTCCGGCCCGTTCAAGCTCGACAAGGGCGACCAGACCCAGATCAACCTGAAGCGGGACGACGCCTACTGGGGCAAGGACGTCTTCGGCACGCCGGCGATGACGACCATCAACCACCCGATCTTCAAGAGCAACAACGACGGTGACCTCAAGCTCGAGAGCGGCGAGATCGACGTCTCCCAGCAGTTCACCGCCCAGATCTGGAAGATGTGGGAGGACAAGAAGGCTCCGGTCGGCACCTGGCTGAAGGACAAGCCGTACTACGTGCCGGGCAACATCCCCTTGATCATCTTCAACCTGACCAAGAAGGGCCTGGACAACCCGCTGGTCCGCAAGGCGATCGCCTACTCGATCGACTACGCGAACATCGCCAGCACGGCCATGTCGGACTACTCCGACCCGGCCAACGCCTCCCTCATCGTCCCGACCGGCTACGAGTCCAAGTTCTTCGACTCGGCGGCGGTCAAGTCCGAGGGCTGGACGTACGACAAGAACAAGGCCGTCGAGATCCTCGAGGGCGAGCTCAAGGCCACCAAGGGCTCCGACGGGATCTACGTGCTGCCCGACGGGACCAAGCTGGGCGGCTGGAAGGTCATCTGCCCGACCGGTTGGACCGACTGGAACACCGCCCTGGAGATCGTCGCCAAGTCCGCTCAGGCGGTCGGCATCGGCATCACCACGGAGTTCCCGCAGGCGCCGACCTGGACCCAGAAGATGCAGAACGGCGACTTCGACATCGTCATGAACGGCTACTCCGGTGTCAGCCCGGCGAGCCCCTGGATCCGGTTCCGGGACGCGATGGACGACCGTGGCGTGGCCGACGTCGGCAAGCGGGCCGACTGGAACTACGGTCGCTTCTCCAACAGCAAGGTCGCCGACCTGCTCGACACCGCGGCCGCGGCCAAGAGCGACGACGAGGCCAAGACCGCTCTGTCGGCCCTGGACAAGATCTACCGCGAGGAGATCCCCTGCGTCCCGCTGATGTACCGCCCGTTGGAGTTCTACGAGTTCAACCAGAGCAACTGGGAGAACTTCCCGACCGAGGAGAACCCGTACGCTCCGCCCATGTGGCAGGGCGCCGGCATCGGTTGGTTGTTCAAGATCAAGCGCGTCGGCAGCTGAGCGACTGATCCCCTAGAGGCGGAGGCACCCACATGAACCTGGCGCGCTACTTCATACGCAAGATCGGCTGGTACCTGCTCGTATTCTTCGCAGCCCTGGTCATCAACTTCATCCTCCCTCGCCTGATCCCCGGGAACCCCGTCGATGCGCTCGTCGCGTCGATGACCCGGGGTGGCGGTGCGAGTGGCGATGCGGTCAAGGCCATCTACGAGAACTACATGCGGGAGTTCGGGCTGGACCAACCGATGTGGAAGCAGTTCCTCACCTACGTGGGCAACGTGCTGCAGGGCAACCTGGGCACGTCGTTCGCGCAGTACCCGGCTTCGGTCAACACGCTGATCGGTCAGGCGCTCCCCTGGAGCGTCGCGCTCCAGCTGCCGGCCATCATCGTCGGCTGGGTCGTCGGGAACATCGTGGGTGCCATCGCCGCCTTCAAGGGAGGGTGGTTCGACCGGGGGATCTTCCTCTCGTCGCTCTTCCTCTCCTCCATCCCCCCCTACTGCCTGGCCATCATCCTGCTGTTCGTGGCCGCTGTGCAGGGCGGGTTCTTCCCGGTCGGCGGGGCCTACTCCTTCGGTCTGTCGCCGGAGCTCTCGCTGGCCTTCTTCGGTGACGCGATCACCTACTTCTGGCTGCCGTTCTGGTCCATCGTGCTCGTGTTCATCGGTGGCCAGGCGGTCGGCATGCGGTCGATGGCCATCTACGAGAACGGCGCCGACTACGTCAACTACGGCCGCGGACTCGGTCTGCGCGACGGGACCACCGTCCGCTACATCTTCCGCAACGCGATGCTGCCCCAGATCACCGGTCTGGCGCTGTCCATCGCCGGCATGATCGCCGGCGCGTTGATCATCGAGCTGGTCTTCTCCTACCCGGGGCTGGGCACGCTGCTGTTCAGCGCGATCGGGCAGAACGACTACCCGGTGATCCAGGCCATCCTGCTCATCCTGACCCTGGCCATGCTGGTGGCGAACTTCTTCGTCGACCTCATGTACGGCATCATCGATCCCCGAATCCGGGCCGCACAGAGTGGAGACCGCTGATGAAGTCGGTCAGCTTCACCCCCCGCTTCTACGTCGCCGCGACGATCATCGTCCTGGTCGTGTTGATCGCGATCTTCGGACCGATGCTCGTCCGGACCGACCCCAACGCCACCATCGGCGGGCTCTACGACGAGCCGGCCGGGTGGGGACCGCTGCTGCTGGGCACCGACAACGAGGGCCAGAGCGTGATCGCCAACCTGGTCTACGGCACCCGGACGTCGCTGATCGTCGGTCTGCTGGCCGGCATCATCGCCACCGTCCTCGGTCTGGCCATCGGCCTGATCGCCGGCTTCAAGGGCGGCCTGGTCGACAACCTGCTCTCCAGCCTGACCAACATCTTCCTGGTCATCCCGGTGATCATCGTGGTCATCCTGCTGAGCGTGGCCCTGGACAACCGCAGCATCTTCACCCTGGCCTTCGTGATCGGGATCGGCTCCTGGCCCTGGCTGGCCCGCGCCGTCCGGGCCCAGACCACCAGCGTGCGGACCCGTGAGCACATCGACGTCGCCATGATGTCCGGTGCCAACTTCTGGTCGATCCTGGTCCGCGACGTGCTGCCCTACCTGCTCTCGTACGTGGTCATGGCCTTCGTGCTGCAGGTCTCCGGCGCCATCTTGTTCGAGTCGACGCTGAGCATGCTCGGTCTCGGCCCGAGCGGGGCCGTCAGCCTGGGCGTGATGCTCTACTGGGCCATCGCCTGGGGCTCGGTCCGCACCGGCGCCTGGTGGGCCTTCGTGCCGCCGACGGTGATGCTGACCATCATCTCGTTCTCGCTGCTGCTGCTGCAGTCCAGCCTGGACGAGCTGTTCAACCCGCGCCTGCGCCGCGGCAAGATCCGCCGCAAGAAGGGCACCGGCCCGACGTACGAGATCCCGGCCGCCGAGGGCCCCGCGCCCCAGCTCACCGCAGCGGGCGTGGTCGAGGGTCCGGCGCCGATCGACGACAACCAGGGAGGTCGGGTCTGATGGCCGAGCTGCTCAACGCGCAGAACATCCGCGGCGTCTACTACACCCCGTCCGGCCAGGAGGTCGTGGGCGTCGACGACGTGTCGATCCAGATGGCCGAGGGCGACGTGCTGGGACTGGCCGGCGAGTCCGGCAGCGGCAAGTCCACCCTGGGCTCGATCATCTCGTTGACCGCGCGGTCGCCGCTGGTGGTGGAGCACGGCACCCTGGCCATCGACGGCAAGGCCCAGGACCTGTCCAACATGGCCGGCATCCCCCGCACCTGGCGGGGGGCGGTGGTCTCCATGCTGCCGCAGGGCGCGATGAACTCGGTCAGCCCGACGATGCGGGTCCGCGATCTCGTGCACGACGTGATGAAGGCCCACGACAGCAAGATCAAGAAGGACGAGGCGCTGGACCGGGCCCGGGACCGGCTGGTCACCCTGGGTCTGCCCACCCGCGCCCTGGACGCCTATCCCCACCAGCTGTCCGGCGGCATGAAGCAGCGCGTGGTCACCATCATCAGCACGCTGCTCAACCCCCGCCTGCTGGTGGCCGACGAGCCGACCTCGGCGCTGGACGTCTCGTCGCAGAAGGCGCTGATCGAGATGCTGCTGGAGATGCTGGAGAAGGAGATCATGTCCGGCGTCATCTTCGTCACCCACGACCTCCCGGTGCTGCGGACGGTGGCCAACCGGATCGCCGTCATGTACCAGGGCAAGGTCGTCGAGTCCGGACCCACCAGCGTGATGGTGGACGACCCGGAGCACCCCTACACCCGTGCGCTGCTGAGCTCGGTCCTGACGCCCGAGCCGAAGTACGCCAAGATCCGGATCGAGGGCATGCGCGCCTTCGACCGCGAGTCCTTCAAGGCCCCGGAGGTGAAGCACTGATGGACGGGATCTTCACCGCCCAGAACCTGACCAAGACGTTCGGCAGCGGGGCCAACGCGGTCACCGCCGTCAACGACGTGTCGTTCGCCCTGCAGAAGGGCCAGATCACCACGATCGTCGGCGAGAGCGGTTCGGGGAAGTCGACCATCGCCCGGATGGTGCTCGGTCTGCTGCCGATCACCTCGGGCACGCTGACCTTCCAGGGCAAGGACGTCACCAACCCCAAGGGCAAGGACCGGGCCCGCTACTGGCAGGACGTGCAGGCGGTCTTCCAGGACCCGTTCTCGGCCTTCAACCAGTTCTTCACCGTCAAGACGCTGCTCTACCGCTCGATGCGGCTGCTGAACGAGAGCGTCGGCCAAGACCGGCTGGAGGAGGCCCTCGGTCACGTCGGGATGGATCTCTCGGTGCTGGACCGCTACCCCCACCAGCTGTCCGGTGGTCAGCGGCAACGGGTCATGATCGCCCGCGCGCTGATGCTGCGGCCCACGCTGCTGGTGGCCGACGAGGCGACCTCGATGCTGGACGCCTCGCTCCGGGTGAACATCCTCAACGTGCTCACCGACCTGCGCGACGAGCTGGACATGACGGTCCTGTTCATCACCCATGACATCGGCCAGGCGTGCTATGTCGCCGACCAGGTGCTGGTGATGGAGCACGGCGTCATGGTGGAGCAGGGCACCGTGGACAAGGTGATCTTCAACCCCGAGCACGAGTACACCAAGAAGCTGGTGGCCGACGTGCCCAAGCTGCACGAGGAGATCGAGCTCAACGTCGGTGACCACGAGTCGGCGGCCGCCGACCTGGCCTGATCCTCCGCTCCCGACGTACGCGGCCCCGCCACTGCTTCCAGTGGCGGGGCCGCGTGCGTTCGTCGGGGAGTGGCTCGGTCGGTCAGCTGAGGGTCGCGATGTCGATCACGAACCGGTAGCGCACGTCGGAGGCGAGCACCCGCTCGTACGCGTCGTTGATCTGGTCGGCCGCGATCACCTCGACGTCGGCCGCGAGCCCGTGCTCGGCGCAGAAGTCCAGCATCTCCTGGGTCTCCCGGATGCCGCCGATGCCGGACCCGGCGAACGAGCGACGGTTGCCGAACAGCGAGAACACGTGCAGCGGCAGCGCCTCGGGCGGGGCGCCGACGTTGACCATCGTGCCGTTGAGGGCGAGCAGACCCAGGAAGGCGTCGATGTCGATCGGGGCGCTGACGGTGTTGACGATCAGGTCGAGGCTGTTCTTCAGCTCCTCGAACGTCGCCGGGTCGCTGGTCGCGTGGTAGTGCTTGGCGCCCAGCCGCGGACCGTCCTCCTGCTTGCGCAGGGACTGGGAGAGCACGGTGACCTCGGCTCCCATGGCGTGCGCGATCTTGACCGCCATGTGGCCCAGCCCACCCAGACCGACCACGGCCACCCGGGAGCCCGGGCCGACCTTCCAGTGCGACAGCGGGGAGTAGGTGGTGATGCCGGCGCAGAGCAGCGGGGCGGCGGCCTCGTACGGGATCGACTCGGGCACCCGCAGGACGAAGTCGGAGTCGACCACGACGTGGGTGGAGTAGCCGCCCTGGGTGATCGTGCCGTCGCGGTCGACCGAGGCGTAGGTGCCGACGTTGCCCTTCAGGCAGTACTGCTCCTCCCCCGCCTGGCAGTTGACGCACTCCCGGCAGGAGTTGACCATGCAGCCCACGCCGACCCGGTCGCCCACCGCGTGGCGGGTCACCTCGGCACCGATCTCGGTGACCTCGCCGACGATCTCGTGGCCGACGGTGAGCGGGTAGGCCACCTCACCCCACTCGCCGCGCACGGTGTGGATGTCGGAGTGGCAGATGCCCGCGTAGCGGATGGCGATCAGGACGTCGTTGGGCCCGACGTCACGGCGTTCGACGGTCGTCGGGACGAGCGGTTCGGTGGCCGACGGGGCGGCGTAGGCGGGAACGGTGAGCACAGGATCTCCTCGGTGACGTGCAGGAAGTCAGACGCTCCATCCTAGGTCGGCGACGGAAGACCACCCGTGGACGAACGTCGGCCCCGCAGTCGGCGGAGGAGCAACAGAAGGGCCGCGACCGCCGCCACCGCCACCACCCCCGCACTGACCTCGAGCGGCAGCAGCGCGGTGTTGGCCAGGTACTGGTAGTAGGTGGCGACCGACGCGATCTGCAGCGCCACCGCGACGGCGATGAACCGACGGTCGACGGCGACGGCGATCACCGCGAGCACCTCGGCCAGGTAGAAGTAGCGCTCGTGCATCTCCGGCAGCAGGAACGGGATGACCACCGTGGCCGCGGCGGCCAGCGCGATCACGTCCCCGGCGCCCAGGGGCCGTCCGCGCCGGATCAGCCAGAACCCGATCGCGGCCACCACCACCGCCGTCAGCCCCAGACCGAGGGTGGAGATCGACGCGCTCGCGTCGGCCGGCAACCAGGCGTACCAGGTCGGCGCGTTGTAGGTGAGCACGTGCTGGGTGTCCGCGGTCCAGGTGCCCCCGCCGAGGCCGAGCACGCCACCGTCGCCGGCGGACCCGGCACCCCCTCCCCCGGCGCCCCCACCTCCGGCGCCCCCGCCCCCGGCACCACCGCCCTCGGGTGGACCTCCGGGCCCACCGCCGTTCCCGGGGCGCCGTCCGCCGCCGGCCCGGGCCGGGTCGCCCAGCGCACCCCGGCCGACCGCGCCCGAACTGCCGGTGATCTGGGCCG
>JBMDXL010000329.1:0-2389 GCA_048594465.1 Microlunatus sp.
TGGACTACCTGGGCATCCGGCTGCTCGACGCCGATGGTCGGGTGGTCGGGGAGCGCCGGTTCCTCGGTCTGTTCGCCTCGACCGCGTACTCCGAGGCCGTCGGCCGGATCCCGCTGCTCCGGCAGAAGGCGCAGGAGGTGCTGCGACGGTCGCGCTACGACGAGTCCAGCCACGGAGGCAAGGCCATCGTCGACGTGCTCGACACGTTCCCCCGCGACGAGCTGTTCCAGGCTCCGATCGACCAGCTGGCCCCGACGGTGGAGAAGGTCGCCCACCTCAAGGAGCGCCGCCAGGTCCGGCTCTTCGTCCGCCGCGACGCGTACGGGCGGTACCTGTCCTGCCTGGTCTACCTGCCGCGCGACCGCTACACGACGGCGGTCCGCAACAAGATGCAGGACATCCTGCTGGAGCGGATCGGCGGCTCGACCATCGACTTCACCGCCCGGGTGACGGAGTCGGTGCTCGCCCGTCTGCACTTCGTGGTGGCCATGGCCGAGGGCGAGACGGTCGGCGAGGTCGACGTCCGCGCGCTGGAGCGTGAGCTGACCCTGGCCACCCGCTCCTGGAACGACGGCTTCGCCGAGCTGCTGTCCGGGGCCGAGGAACCGGACCGGCTGGCCACCATGATGGGGGCGCTGCCGGAGGGCTACAAGGAGGACTACCAGCCCCACCAGGGGATCCTGGACCTGCAGGCGCTGATGGGTCTGTCCGGGCCCGACGACATGGCCATGGCCATGTACCGGCCGGACCGCTCCGACGACGACGCCGACCTGCGCTTCAAGATCTTCCGCTGGTCGGAGACGCTGTCGCTGTCCAAGATCCTGCCGCACCTGTCGCTGCTCGGGGTCGACGTCGTCGACGAGCGCCCGTACGAGCTGACCGTGGCCGAGGACAAGCGCGCCTTCGTGTACGACTTCGGCATCGTGGTGCCCGGCGGCCGGGCCGAGGTCGAGAAGCGCTGGGACACCGCGGCCCGCAGCCAGTTCATGGAGGCCTTCGCCGCGTCGTACGGCGGCCGCAGCGAACCCGACCGCTTCAACGCCCTGGTGATGGGCGCCGACCTCGGCTGGCGGGAGGTCGGGATCCTGCGCGCCATCGGCCGCTACCTGCGACAGACCGGCTCGACCTACTCCCAGACCTACGTCGCCCAGGCCCTGAACGCCAACGTCGAGATCGCCCGGCTGCTGGTGGCCCTGTTCGACGCCAAGTTCAACCCGGCGCTGGAGCTGAGCAAGACCGACCGGGCCGACGAGGTGGAGGACCACCGGGACAAGATCAAGCTGGCCCTGGACTCGGTGGCCAGCCTCGACCACGACAAGATCATCCGCAGCTACCTGGCGATCATCGACGCGGTGATCCGGACCAGCTTCTACCAGCCGGGCCGCGACACCATCGCGTTGAAGCTGCTGCCCCGCAAGATCCCCGACCTGCCGCAGCCGCGGCCGGCGTACGAGATCTTCGTGTACTCCCCCCGGGTGGAAGGCGTGCACCTGCGGTTCGGCTCGGTGGCCCGGGGCGGGCTGCGGTGGTCCGACCGCGCCGAGGACTTCCGGACCGAGATCCTCGGTCTGGTCAAGGCCCAGATGGTGAAGAACACCGTGATCGTCCCCGTCGGGGCCAAGGGCGGCTTCTACTGCAAGCAGCTACCCGATCCGGCGGCGGACCGGGAGGCCTGGCTGGCCGAGGGCAAGGCCTGCTACCGGCTGTTCATCTCCAGCCTGCTGGAGATCACCGACAACATCGTCGACGGGGAGGTGGTCCCGCCCGAGCACGTGGTGCGCTACGACGGCGACGACCCCTACCTGGTGGTGGCGGCCGACAAGGGGACCGCGACCTTCTCCGACATCGCCAACGGCATCTCCATCGACCACGGCTTCGGGCTGGGCGACGCCTTCGCCTCCGGCGGCTCCGCCGGCTACGACCACAAGGGCATGGGCATCACCGCCAAGGGGGCGTGGGCCTCGGTCCAGCGCCACTTCCGGGAGATGGGGATCGACACCCAGACCCAGGACTTCACCTGCGTGGGGATCGGCGACATGAGCGGCGACGTGTTCGGCAACGGCATGCTGCTCAGCCAGCACATCAAGCTGGTGGCCGCCTTCGACCACCGGCACCTGATGATCGACCCCGATCCCGACCCGGCGGCCAGCTGGGCCGAGCGGAAGCGGCTGTTCGACCTGCCGCGCTCGAGCTGGGCCGACTACGACACCGGCCTGATCTCGGCGGGTGGCGGGGTGTTCCCGCGGACCCTGAAGTCGATCACCATCACCCCCGAGATGCGGACCGCCCTCGGGCTGGCCGACGGGGTGGGTGAGCTGTCCCCGGCCGAGCTGATCAGCGCCTGTCTGCGGGCCCCGGTCGGGCTGCTGTGGAACGGCGGCATCGGCAC
>JBMDXL010000033.1:0-2048 GCA_048594465.1 Microlunatus sp.
AGTTCAAGGGCAAGATCGACCAGCACGAACTGACCACCAAGCGCGACGTCGAACGGCACGCCAAGAAGGGCAACCTGGCGGTCAGCCCCGGCGTCTACGACACCCCGCGCTACTTCGCTCTCGCCGCGGAGGCGGGTGCGAAGCCCGCCCTCAGCGATGCCGAAGCCCGACGGAAGGAGGAGGAGAAGCAGAAGAAGAAGGGACGCACCGAGAGCCGCAAGGCCCGGATCCGCGTCCTCGGCCAGCTCGCCAGCCGGAAGCCGACTGCCGCCGAGTTGCGGGACCTGCTCGTCCTGCACATGGTCCAGGGCGGCCCGTACGACGCCGACGTGAAGAACCTCGCCCACACCCTCGCTGCAGAAGCCGGGATCGGTCCCGCCGCCGAGAGCTACTGGGACTGGTCGAGGGAGGTTGCCAGAGAGTCCGACCCCGCGCGCCGCGAGCGGCTGGCCTGGATCCTGGCGTGGGCCGCCCGCGAGCAGCAGCACCACGATGGCACCAACTACTCCGGCTGGGGCGAGCGTGACGTGAACTACCTCGACGACCTGATCGAGAGGGCCGGCTACGAGCCGGGGGAGTGGGAGCAGAAGCAACTCACCACCGCCCGCCGGAGCCTCGCCAAGGCCAAGGCAGACAGTACCGACGACTCCAGCACCGACAACGACACCGACGGAGACGACCAGTGACCTCGATCATCGCCGTACCAACGGCCGCCGGCAGTGCCGGCAAGACCACCACAGTGGTGTCGCTGGCCGCGATCTTGGCCCAGCGCGGCCGCCGGGTCCTCGTCATCGACGGAGACCCCCAGTCCACCGCCACCGAATGGCTCGGCATCGACCCCGCCGAGCCCCGGCCCGACATCGGCGCCGTGCTCCTCAACCGGTCAAGCCTGGCCGACGCCACCCTCACCACCGACGCCGGGGTGCAGCTCGTGCCCGCATCCCCGGGCCTGGACGGGGACCTGATCGAGCTGGGCAAGGTCCTCGGGCCTGAGCAGCGGCTCCGCAAGATCCTGGCCAGCGTCGACGCCGATGTGGTGCTGATCGACTGCCCCGGCGCCATTGGGCCCTTCACCATCTACGCCCTCGTGGCGGCCGCCGCAGTGGTCACCGTCACCCAGCCCACCATGAAGGAACTCAACGGGCTGCCGAAACTCGAAGCCCTCATCGACGACGTCCGAGGCGCCTACAACGACCAGCTGACCCTCAGCGCGATCGTGCCGTGCATCGTGCCCGCCGCCAACGGCGGCCGGGTGTACGTCGACGCCATGGCCCAGCTGCAGGAGGTCTACAGCGACCTGGTCACCCCACCCATCCGGCGCAGCGCCCGCATCCCCGAAGCGCACAGCTTCAGCACGCCACTGCCGCTACACGCACCCTCCGACCGCGCCACCGCGGACTACGCCGCCGTGGCCGACTGGCTCATCGCTCGCGGGGTCGTATGAGCCCCAGCAAGGTCCAGTTCGGGACCCAACTCCCACCCGACCTCGTGGCCCGGGTCCGCTACACCGTGGTCGAACTCCAGCGCAGCGACCCCAGCATGACCATCGCCGCCTTCGTCGAGAAGGCCCTCACTGACGCGCTCGACAACCTCCCCGAGGGCGTGATTCCACAGGAATCACCCGCCGATTCCACTGGAATCACCCACGCCGCAGAGCCGGCCCAACTGCGCCCACGGCGCGGCCGGCGCGTCACCCCACCGTCGCCAGCGATGACCGACCCGGATCCGAGGTAGTCCCCAATGCCACGACAGTCCTCACCACTCACGCCCCACGACATCCCGATCCCGGACGGCACCCTGACGCACTACGACACCAGCCGGGGTGTGGCTGAGCGCCACCTCCACCGAGCAGCTTCCCCACGGGGCGAGCCTCGACATGTTCGAACAGGCCGGCGCCCTCGCGCTGAGCGCGCACAACCAGTCGCAACCGGCGCACCCAGGGGAGACCACACTCACCATCTCTGACATCTCCGACGCCCTCGCGATGACCAGCATCGCGATCGCCACTCTCCTGGACCGGGTCAATCTGCCCGCGCTCAAGGAGCCCG
>JBMDXL010000330.1:0-7520 GCA_048594465.1 Microlunatus sp.
CGAGGCTGGTCGCCAGCAGGGTCATGGTGACGGCGACACCCCCGGCGGCCCACAGCAGCGCGCGGTGCCGCCGGTGGGCGGCGGCCACCCCGCCGACCAGCAGCACCAGCACGACCCAGGGCAGCCAGGTGCCCACGGCGATGGTCAGCCCGTACGCGCACTGGACCGCCGGCAGCTGATCGGACCGGACCAGCACGATGGTGCGGTCCGGGGTCGGGATCCGGGCGGCGACCGCGACCCCACGCTCCGCCAGCGACGTCTTGAGCTGCTCCACGATCGGGGCGAGCGGGAGGCCGACGGTGCCGTCGTCGGTCAGGGTGACCAGCGCGGCCGGGTCGTTCCTGAGGGTGGCGATCAGCTGGCCGTGGCCCTGCCGCAGCGTCTCGGCCCAGGCCGCGTCGAACCGCTCGGAGCCGACGAACTCGACGGTCCCGTCGCGCAGGACGGACCGCAGCCCGGTCACCACCGTGCCCTGCAGGTCGCGCAGGGCCTCGCTGGTCCGCGGACCGGTGCCGAGGGCGACCAGGCCGTCGACGAGCTGTCGGGTGAGCCCGTCGAGGTCGGCCCGCTCGTCCACGATCGCCATCGTCTGGTCGACCACGTACGCCTTGACCTCCGGGCTCCGGGAGAGCGGGGCGTAGGTGGCCACGAACCGGTCGGTGTCGGTCAGGGTCCACGCCGCCCAGCCGGTGGCGACCGCGACCGGGGCCAGCAGGACCCCGAGGGTGATCAGCACGACCGCGACGACGCTGCGGGACCGTCGCACCCGACCGCTGCCGATCGGGTCGGAGCGCCGGGGCTGCGAGGGAGCCGAGGGTGGGGGCGCGGTCATGGCGTCACCCTCCCACCGCAGCCGACCCGGCACCACGGACAGCGCACGGGCGACTGCCGATTCGCGTCCACGGTCCCCGGCCTGTATTCTTCTGCGTCGGCGCGCTGAGGGATCAGGGCGCGCGAGTGCCCCTATAGCTCAGTAGGCAGAGCGTCTCCATGGTAAGGAGAAGGTCTGCGGTTCGATTCCGCATGGGGGCTCGGAGTCAGGTTCCGACGCCACCGCGCGTCGGCGGTGTGTGCGGTCCTCGGCCTCCTCGGTCGGTCTTGACCGACCGGGCACACTGGGCGTGGCGGGTGCCGTCGCGTCAGCAGGGTTCTGCGGCGGGATAGCTCAGGCGGTAGAGCAAGCGGCTCATAATCGCTGTGTCGCGGGTTCAAGTCCCGCTCCCGCTACCAGGATTCACCCACAGAAACCGAAGGAAACGACGATGGCCAAGTCCACGGATGTGCGCCCCAAGACCACCATGGCCTGCACCGTGTGCAAGGAGCGGAACTACATCACCAAGAAGAACCGGCGGAACGACCCCGACCGGCTCGAGCTGAAGAAGTTCTGCCCGCGTTGCCACACGCACACCACCCACCGCGAAACCCGCTGACCCAGCGCGTCGACCCCGTGACGAGCCGCCGAGATCCTCGGCGGCTCGTTTCGTGCTGTCCGGGGGAGACCGTCGCCCGACCCGCCGGCCTTCGATGCTGATCGGACTGGCCCACGGCAGCCGGCACCCCCGGGTGGCCGCGGGGATCGAGGCGGTGCTGGCGACGGTCACCGCCACCACCGGGGTGCCCACCCGCGCCGCCTACCTGGACCTCACCGAGCCCGATCTCGAGGCCGTGGCCGCCGAGCTCGCCGCCGCCGGCGTCCAGCGGGCGGCGGTCGTGCCGCTGCTGTTCACCGACGCCTTCCACGCCCGGATCGACGTGCCCGAAGCCGTCACCCGCGCGGCCGAGACCACCGGTGTGGCCCTCGACCTCGGCCCCATCCTGGGCACCGGTGACGACGTGGCGGACGTGGTGGACGCCCGCCTGGCCGCCGTCGACACGGCCCCGGAGGCCCCGGTCCTGCTCTACGCGGTCGGCTCGTCGCGGCCGGACGCCAACGCGGCGGTAGCCGACCTGGCGCAGCGTCTCGCCGTCCGCCGGGGCACCGTGGTCCGGGTCGGCTTCGGCACCACCGAGCCACGGGCCACGGACGTGCTCGCCGAGCTGGTCGCCGACGGTGCGTCGCCCGGCACGGTGGTCCCGCTGTTCGTCGCCCCGGGGCTGCTGCTGGACGCGATCGCCCCGACCCTCACCGCCGCCGGCTGGCAGCTGGCCGACCCGCTCGGCACGTTGCTGGCGCCCGTCGTGGCCGACCGGTACCACGCGACCCTGGGTCCGGGGCATCCCGGGCGTTAGCGTTAGGCCATGCCCATCACCGCCGACCACGCCGGTCGTCGCTATCCGCCGACCGCCCCGTACGAGGTCTCGGCCGCCAAGATCGCGGAGTTCGCCCGCGCCATCGGTGACGACAACCCGGCCTACACCGCCGAGAGCCCGATCGCCCCGCCCACCTTCGTGGCCGTCATCTCGTCCGCGGCCTGGGAGTCGATGTTCGACGATGCCGAGCTCGGGCTGGCCCTCCGGCGGATCGTGCACGGCGACCAGCGCTTCACCTACCGTCGTCCGCTGCGGGCCGGCGACCGGGTCCAGGCGACTCTGACCATCGACAAGGTCCGCAACCGCGGCGCGTCCGACATCATCTCCTCCTCCGTCGAGGTGGAGACCGTCGACGGCGAGCTGATCTGCGCCGCCGAGGCGACCTTCTTCCACTCCCACGAGGCGGACGCATGAGCGCACCGGAGCTGTCCCACGTCACCGTCGGCACCCGCCTGCCGGGTCTCACCGTGCGGTTCACCCGTCAGACACTGGTCCGGTACGCCGGTGCGTCGGGCGACTTCAACCCAATCCACTACTCGGGCTTCTACGCCGAGCAGGTCGGACTGCCCGGGGTGATCGGGCACGGGATGCTGACCATGGGCAGTGCGTTGCGCGTGGTGACCGCGTGGGTCGGTGACCCGGCGCGGGTCCGGTCCTACTTCGTCCGCTTCACCAAGCCGGTGGTCGTGCCCGACGACGCCGACGGCACCGAGCTCGTCTTCGGTGGGGTGGTGGAGGCCGTCGACGACGCCCTGGTCACGATCGCCCTCGAGGCAGTCAGCGGTGACCTCAAGGTCCTCGGCGCGGCCCGGGCCGTCGTCGACCTCGCCCCGTGACGGCGGCGAGCGGTTCCTTCCCGCGCGCGACAGTCGTCGACCTCACGGTGACCCCGGGGGAGTCCTGCGACGTCACCTCGCTGTCGCTGGCCACCGACCCGGCTCCGGTCGCGGCCACCGACCGGTTGGCCGGTCTGACCACGCTCCGGGTGGGCGGCCCGGCCCGCCGGGTGGTGGTCGCCACGACCGAGGCGGAGCTGGTCGAGACCGTCCGCGAGGCCGACGCCGCCGGTGAGCCGCTGCTGCTGCTGGGCGGTGGGTCCAACGTGCTGGTCGCCGACGACGGCTTTCCCGGCACCGTGGTCCGGATCGCCACCCGGGGGATCGACGCCGACGTCTCCGACTGCAGCGGCGCCACCGTGACGGTGGCCGCCGGCGAGGACTGGGACAGCCTCGTCGCCGCGGCGGTGGAGCAGGAGTGGAGCGGGCTCGAGGCGCTGTCCGGCATCCCCGGTCTGGTCGGCGCCACCCCGATCCAGAACGTCGGCGCGTACGGCAGCGAGGTCGCCCAGACCGTGGCCCGCGTCCGCACGCTGGACCGGTCGACCGGACGCCAGGCGACCTTCTCCGTCACCGACTGCGGGTTCGGTTACCGGACCTCGCGGTTCAAGGCCGAGCCGGGGCGCTACCTGGTCCTGGAGGTGACGTTCCAGCTGGTCCTCGGGTCGCTCTCCGCCCCGATCCGCTACGCCGAGCTGGCCGCCGCCCTGGGCGTGCCGGTGGGGACCCGGGCCCCGGCGGCCGACGTCCGGCGGGCCGTGCTGGCGCTGCGGGCCGGCAAGGGGATGGTGCTGGCCGACGACGACCCCGACACCTGGAGTGCCGGCTCGTTCTTCACCAACCCGCTGCTGGAAGCGGCGGCCGCCGACCGGCTACCCGCCGACGCCCCCCGCTACCCGGGACCGGACGGCACGGTGAAGACCAGTGCGGCGTGGCTGATCCAGCATGCGGGCTTCGCCAAGGGGTACGGGAACGACAGGGCAGCGTTGTCCTCCAAGCACACGCTCGCCCTGACCAATCGGGGTGACGCCTCCGCCGACGACCTGCTGGCTCTCGCTCGCGAGATCCGGGCCGGGGTCCGGGAGCGGTTCGGCATCACCCTCGTCGAAGAACCCGTCCTCGTGGAGTGCACCCTGTGAAGAACGACCCGTTCGCCCTCTGGGCCCCGACCGCCGAGCAGGTGGAGCTGCTGCTCGTCGACCCGGCTGGCGGCGACGAGCGTCGCGTGGCCATGGAGACCGACGGTGACGGCTTCTGGCGTCCCGTGGGCGGTCTCGCCGAGCCGTCGGCCGAGCGGCCCCTGGACTACGGCTACCGGATCGACGGCAGCGCGACGGTGCTGCCCGACCCGCGGGCGCGGCAGGCCCCGTACGGCGTGCACGGGCTGTCGCGGACCTTCGACCCCGACGCCTACCAGTGGTCCGACCGGTTGTGGACCGGCCGCCAGCTGCCCGGCGGCATCGTCTACGAGCTGCACGTCGGCACCTTCACTCCCGAGGGGACCCTGCGGTCGGCGATCGAGCGGCTCGACCACCTGGTCGAGCTGGGCGTCACCCTGGTCGAGCTGATGCCGGTCAACGCCTTCAACGGCCGCCACGGCTGGGGTTACGACGGGGTGCTGTGGGGTGCGGTCCAGGAGGAGTACGGCGGCCCGGCCGCGTACCAGGCCTTCGTCGACGCCTGCCACCGGCGCGGTCTCGGGGTCATCCAGGACGTGGTCTACAACCACCTCGGACCGAGCGGCAACTACCTGCCCGAGTTCGGCCCCTACATCGCCGACGGGCCGTCGAACACGTGGGGCGAGACCCTCAACCTGGACGGCGAGCACTCCGACGAGGTCCGGCGCTACATCATCGACAACGCGCTGATGTGGCTGCGGGAGTACCACGTCGACGGGCTCCGGCTGGACGCCGTGCACGCGCTGTCCGACACCCGGGCCACCCACCTGCTGGAGGAGCTGGCCGTCGAGGTGGCCGCGCTGTCGGCCTTCTTGAACCGGCCGCTGTCGCTGATCGCGGAGTCCGACCTGAACAACCCGCGGCTGATCACCACCCGCGACGGCGGCGGCTACGGCCTGACCGGCCAGTGGAGCGACGACTTCCACCACGCCCTGTACGTCAGCCTGACCGGGGACACCACCGGCTACTACGCCGACTTCGACTCCCTGACCGCGCTGGGGACGGTGTTCGAGAACGGCTTCTTCCACGACGGGACGCACTCCAGCTTCCGGGGCCGTGCCCACGGCTACAAGATCGACACCCTGCGGACACCGACCTGGCGGCTGGTGGTGTGCTCGGACAACCACGACCAGATCGGCAACCGCGCCGACGGGCAGCGGCTGTCCGGGAAGATCTCGCCCCAGCAGCTGGGTCTGGCCGCCTTCGTCACCCTGCTCAGCCCGTTCACCCCGATGATCTTCATGGGGGAGGAGTGGGGCGCCTCCACGCCCTGGCAGTTCTTCACCGACCACCCGGAACCGGAGCTGGCCGAGAAGGTCGCCAGCGGACGGCGGGAGGAGTTCGCCCAGATGGACTGGGACCTGTCGCAGGTCCCCGACCCCCAGGAGCGGGCCACCTTCGAACGGTCCAAGCTGGCCTGGGACGAGCTGGCCGAGCCGGTGCACGCCGACCTGCTCGACCTGAACCGGCGACTGATCCGGCTCCGGCGTACGCACCCGGACTTCTGCAACCCCCGCTTCGACGGCGGCACCGCCACCTCCGACGACGACGAGGGCTGGCTGCTGGTCGAGCGGGGCTCCGTGGCCCTGGCGGTCAACTTCCGGGACCGAGACGTGCAGGTTCCGCTGGCCGGCCAGGCCGAGGTGCTGCTGACGGTGGGAGAGGCCTCGCTCGGTGACGGCGTGGTCGGCCTCGCCCCGCACAGCGCGGTGGCGGTCCTGCGCACGGTCTGACGCGGAGTGGGTGGGACGCTCAGGAGTCGATGGAGATCTCCCGCTTCAAGATCTTGCCCGTGGGGCCCTTCGGCAGCGGCCCGAACCGGACGATCCGCGGGTACTTGTAGGCCGCGATCTGGTCCGCCACGAAGTCGCGGATCTCGTCCTCGGTGGCCGACGAGCCCTCCTTCAGGGTGACCAGGCAGGCGATCTCCTCGCCGTGCCGGGCGTCCGGCACCCCGAACACGGCCGCCTCGGCTACTGCCGGGTGGCTGTAGAGGACCTCCTCGACCTCCCGCGGGTACACGTTCAGCCCGTTGCGGATGATCATGTCCTTCTTCCGGTCGACGATGGCGTAGAACCCGTCGGCGTCCCGGGTGGCCAGGTCGCCGCTGTGGAACCAGCCGCCCCGCATCGCCTCGGCGGTGGCCTCGGGGTTGTTCCAGTAGCCCTTCATGACGTTCTCGCCGCGGATCACGATCTCGCCGATCTCGCCGTCGGCCACCTCCACGTCGTCGGGACCCCAGAGCTGGAACTCCACGCCCGCGATCGGGATGCCCACCGTCCCCGGTTTGATCGGGCGGTCCGGGTGGTTGAAGGAGGCGATGGGGGACGTCTCCGACAGCCCGTACCCCTCGAGCAGCTGGAAGCCGAACCGCTTCTGGACCTCGTAGAGAACCTCGACCGGCAGCGACGCACCCCCGGAGGCGGCCACCTTCAGCCGGCTGGTGTCGAAGCGCCCGGGGTCGGGCACGGCCAGCAGCGCCATGTACATGGTCGGCACGCCGAGGAACACCGTGACCCGGTCCTCGGCCACGATCCGCAGCGCCTCCTCGCCGTCGAACTTGGGCAGCAGGGTGAGGCAGGCGCCGCCGGCGATGGCCGCGTTCAGACCACAGGTCTGCCCGAAGGAGTGGAAGAGCGGCAGGCCGCCGAACACGACGTCACCGGGCGCCATCGGCATCAGGGTGGCCAGATCTGTGCGGACGTTGCTGCCCAGGTTGTCGTGGGTCAGCTCGGCGCCCTTGGGCGAGCCGGTGGTGCCGGAGGTGTAGAGGATCACCGCGGTGTCGTCGCCGGTGCGGACGGCCGGTCCGCCCTCGTGCGGGGCGGTGTCGGCCAGGGTCTGCTCGAACTCACCCGGGGTCACCACCAGCACGTCGGTGCCGGTGACCCCGGCGGCCTTGGTCGCCTCCTCGGCGAACAGGGCGAAGACCACCGCGACCCGGGCGCCTGCGTCGTTCCAGGCGTACGAGATCTCGCCGGCCTTGAGCAGCGGGTTCATCGGCACCACCACCGCCCCCAGCCGCAGGATCGCGTAGTAGGCGACGGGGAAGTACGCCACGTTGGGCATGATCAGCGCCACCCGGTCCCCGGCGGTCACCCCGCGGTCGGCCAGCAGCGTGGCGCAGCGCGCGGCGGCGTGCTCCAGGGCGGCGTAGGTGAGGATGTGCTCGCCCTGCTTGATGGCGGGTAGGGACGGGTCCGAGGCGGCGCGGTCGCTCAGCCAACAGGCGATGTTGGAGTTCGAGGTCATGACC
>JBMDXL010000331.1:0-10565 GCA_048594465.1 Microlunatus sp.
CCGGGCCGTCGATGCCGTAGCCGACCGGGGTCGGCACGGCCCGACCGTCGCGTCGGTAGGTGGTGAGCATCACCGCACGCTGGCCGCGCACCGGCGCCCACCCCTCCGACGTCATTCGTTCCGCCATGACAGTCAACTCTCCATATGTTTCGATTACTTAATGACCTGGGACTACTATAGGTCACGTGGACGACGAGACAAACGGCCCCCCGGGGCGGTGGGCGGTGCAGCCGGAGACGATGGCTCTCCGCGTCCTGCAGACGGCGATGACCGACGCCGAGACGGCGATGGCCCGACGGATGCAGCTCGGCCAGACGGACATGGCGGCGATGACGCACCTGGCCTCCGCCCGTCAGCCGGTGGGTCCGGGCTGGCTCAGCGGCCGACTGGGTCTCACCCCGGCCGCGGCCACCGAGCTGGTCGACCGGCTGGAGCGGGTGGGGCACCTGACCCGCGAACGCGACCGGGCCGACCGGCGCCGGGTGAACCTCATCCCCACCTCCAGCACCCTCGAGGAGGTGCGGGAGCACCTGCGCCCGCTGCTGGAGGGGGTCGACGCCGTGGCCCAGGAGTTCAGCGACGACGAGCGGGCGGCCATCCGCAGCTTCCTGGCCCGGGTCAGCGAGATCTACGACGACTTCTCCGAGCAGCGGTAGCGGGCACGAACAAACGTCGGACCCGTGACCGTGAGCGTCCGGGTGCGGACCCGCCCCGTGTGATCATGCCGTCGTGCGCGCCGTGTTCGGGACGATCATCGGGTTCTTCGCGCTGGTCGCCCTGCTGAGTCTGGTCAAGACAGTGAGTCTGGTCATGACAGCGACGGTCGTGCCCGATCAGCGACTGGTGATCCGCTGGCTGTGCGCGGGCGTCACCTTCGCCTTCCTCACCGTCTTCTGGGAGGTCACCCGCCGACGCTACGTCCGAACCGGGAACCTGCGCGCCGACGCGACGTCGGCCGTCCTCGGCGGCGCCGGGGTGGCGGCCCTGGTCGTGATGATGATCGTCTTCGCGATCACCGACTGACC
Source organism: Microlunatus sp. (assembly GCA_048594465.1). Lineage (GTDB taxonomy): Bacteria > Actinomycetota > Actinomycetes > Propionibacteriales > Propionibacteriaceae > Microlunatus. The sequence goes on from JBMDXL010000331.1 coordinate 1,026, forward strand.
GAGCGGGTCGGGCGGGTCGGGCGGGCCGAGCGCTGCTCAGCCGATCGGGTAGGCCACGAAGGCGAAGCGCTCGCTGTCCGGGGCCCAGCTGTTCACGTTGATGGTGCCCTGCCCGCCGAAGAGCGGGTACCGCCGCAGCGGCGTCGACCAGTCGGCGGTGGAGACCACCCGGACCTCGACGTCCAGGTCGGCGGGGTGCCCCAGGGTGCCGGCCGGGAAGGTGATGTAGGAGGCCAGCTTCCCGTCCGGCGACAGGTGCGGGAACCAGTCGACGGTGTCGCTGGTGACCAGACGCTCCACCTCGGCGTCGGCTCTGCCCTCGGCGTCGGCCTGCAGGCCGTCGTCGGCGAGCCGAGCCAGCTGCGCGTGACCGGGGACATCGGTGAACGCCTCGGTGTTCAGGTGGATCCAGGCCCCGTCCGGCGACCACTCCGGTCCGTCGATGTGCCCGTCGCCGGTGTCCACCAGGGTCGTCGGACCACCCGGTTCCATCAGCGCGAGCCGTCCGGGCTCAGTGAAGTCGGCCAGCCGCACGTACGCGAGTCGGCGGCCGTCCGGGGACACCCCGTGCAGGAAGTGCCACACCCCGTCCTCGGAGGTCACTCGCTCCACGGGTCCGCCGGTCAACGCCGCGCGGTGGATCTGGCCGTCGTTGGCCGAGAGGTAGATGTGCCGCCCGTCCGGGTCGAGCACGTGGTCGTTGTTGATCGGCGGCAGCCCCTGGTGGTGGATCGCGACCAGCTCGGCGCCGGGTCCCGCCGAGACGTCCAGCCGCCAGAGGACCCCGTTGCCGTTGAGGTACAGCGCGGACCCGTCCCGGGACCAGTTCGGGGCCTCCACCAGCAGCGCGTCGGTGTCCAGCAGCAGCTCCGGCTCGGCCAGGGCAGGCCCACCGACCCAGACCTGGGAGCGCTGACCGGGGGCGAGGGTGCGGTAGTCCACGGTGGACCTTCCAGACGAGGGCGGGAGATCGACCCTAGTCGCGCGGGCAGCGACGCGGCACCGGAGGTCCAGGTCCAGACCCCACCCGTCTGCGCGTCCGGGAGCTGCTCAGGCCCAGCAGAGCCGGGTCAGCAGCACCTCGTCGCTGGGGGCGTCCACCTCCACCGTGACGATGCCCGGCCCGGTCAGCACCAGGGTCTCCGGGGTCCGCTGCGTCGGCGAGCCGACCACGGCGGCCACCGACGCACCGCCGGCGTCGTACGCGGTCACGGTCGGCCCGGTCGAGAAGTGGACCAGGGTCACCTCCACCCGGCTGACCGGCACCGCGAAGGTGATCCGCGAGGCGTGCCACAGGTGCAGGCCGGTGAAGCCGGACCAGCTCACCACCTCCGTCTGCGCGGGGCCGCCATGGGCGTCGCGGGTCTCGATCGTCACCGGTCCGAGCACCCGGGGGTTGCTGTCGGATCCCACGGTGGCGAAGGTCAGGCACTCGGTCACGGGTGCGCAGGCGCGGACCACGAGACCTTCGATCGTGCCCGCCAGACCGCCCTCACCGCCCTTCTCGGTCGGCTCGAACGCGAACCGGTAGGCCGCCGTCACCTGCGCCCCGTTCAACCGGGGATCGGTGGCACGGACCAGTCGGCCGCAGAGCCGGCCTTCCATCACCCCGCGCTCACCGCACTCCTGGCATCCCCGGAACGCGGGCTCCCGGTGGGTGCCCTCGTTGGTCATCCCCGACAGCCGGCCCTGGACGGTGCCCGCCGCGGTGCGCCAGACGAACGTCCCGGCGTGCATGCCGCGGGCCAGCCCCGTGCCGTGGGCGTACACGGTGGTCAGGTCCTTCACCGAGAGCCGTCCGTCGAAGAGCGCGCCGATCTCGGAGTCGCAGGCGTGCGACCGGATCTCGGCCCGGACGACGTGCTCGCTGGTCAGCGTGACGCAGTCCAGCTTCTCGCAGACGTCGCGATCGGCGTCGACGAGGATCAGCTCCCCCTTCACGTCCTTGGACAGCTCGTCCACACACAGCACCGCCCGGGCCAGCTCGGCCGGCCGGGCCTCGCACACGCTGAAGGCCATGATCGACTCCTCGGGTCCTGGTCCCGCCCGCCGCGGTCCCGCCACCCAGAGGAACTCCCCCGGCCGACCCTGATACCACGCCGGTCGGCGGCCGGGCGAGGTCCGTGGCGCACCGGTCGTCCCGCCCCTAGGGTGGGCAGCGTCCGCGATGTCGCGACCCGGAAGGACCGTCATGCCCCTGGACGACCCCTGCTCCACCGACGCGGACGTTCTGGTCCCGATCCGCGGAGCGGACCCGCTCGCCGTCGAGCGCTGAGGCGTCGGCGTGACGGCGAGGACGATCCTGCTGGGTGGTGTGCTGGCCAGCGCCCTGCTCACCGCGCTCGTCTGGGTCGGTGGCTTCGGGGTCGCCGACCAGGAGCTGCTGCCCGACCAGGGCGCGTCCTGGTACCGCTGGAAGCTGCCCGAACCGACCGTCTGGACCCGGTTGTCGGCGTGGTCGGGCTACGTGGCCCACCAGCTCGTGGCCTGGGGGCTCATCTTCTACGCCCAGACCCGGGTGCGCACCTACAGCCGGACCCTGCACCCGGTCAACGTGGTCGCCCTCCTCGCCAACCTGGTCTTCATCGGTCTGCACGAGCTGCAGACCCAGCTGTTCTACGACGGCCTGGCCCAGGACGTGTCGATCTTCAGCTCCCAGGGCTCGGTGGTGCTGCTGCTCGTGGTCGTGCTGCTGATGGAGAACCGGCGCCGCGGGATGTTCTTCACACGACCGATGCCGATGAAGGCGCAGGTGATCGACTTCGCCCGGAAGTACCACGGCTACCTGTTCAGCTGGGCGGCGATCTACACCTTCTGGTACCACCCGATGCTGAACACCTCCGGGCACCTGATCGGGTTCTTCTACATGTTCCTGATCTTGGTGCAGGGCAGCCTGTTCCTCACCCGGGCGCACACCAACCGGATCTGGACGCTGTGTCTGGAGCTGCTGGTGGCCGTCCACGGGACCCTGGTGGCGATCATGAACAGCGGGCCGAACGGGATCTGGCCGATGTTCCTGTTCGGCTTCCTGGCCGTCTTCGTGATCACCCAGATGCACGGCGTCGGCTGGAGCCGGCGGACCCGGACGCTGATCGGGATCGGCTACCTGCTGGCCGTCGTGGCCACGTACGCGTGGCGGGGCTTCGGGCAGGTGAACGAGGTCGTCCGGATCCCCTTGATCGAGTACGCCCTGGTGGCCGTCCTCTCGCTGCTGATCTGGGGCGGGTTGGCGATCGCCGGGGCCGTACGCCGACCGCCGACACCTGATCCGCCGGACCCGGCGGAGGGGGCGGACCCGGCGTCCGAGAAGTCCGTGTCCGCCTGACCCCCCGGCTCAGGAGAGGCGGACCGGGGTGTCCATCACCCGGGCGCCGGTCACCGTCCGGGTGCTGCCGGTCAGCCGGACCGAGACCGGCCCGGCGTACGTGTCGCCCGCCGTCCCGACCCGGAACGTGATCTCCCCCGGCTCGACGATGCGGGTCAGGTCGCGACCGGTGAAGGACAACCGGTCGGTGTGCACCACGAAGGTGACCGTGGTGGACGCACCGGCCGCGAGCGGCACCCGGGCGAAGCCGACCAGCTGGGTCACCGGCCGGGTCACGCTGGCCACCGGGTCACTCGCGTAGAGCTGGACGACCTCCACGCCGTCCCGGCTGCCGGTGTTGCTCACCCGCACCCGCACCTCGACCGTGCCGTCGACGTCGGTCTCCGCCTCGTCGGTGGCCAGGTCGGCGTACGCGAACGTGGTGTAGGACAGGCCGTGACCGAACGGGTACGCCGGGGTCGGGTCCAGGTTGCTGACGCCCTGGCTGTGCTGCCCGAGCGGCGGGGCCAGGTAGGTGTGGGGCGAGCCGCCGGCGTGCCGCGGCACCCCGACCGGGAGCTTGCCGCTCGGGTTCACGCGACCCGACAGCACCCCGGCCAGGGCCCCGCCGCCCTCCTCACCGGGGAAGAAGGCCTGCACGATCGCGGCCAGCCGTTCCGGGTGGTCGCCCAGGGCGTACGGCCGACCGGACACCATGACCATCACGGTGGGCGTGCCGGTCCCGAGCACGGCCTCGACCAGCTGCGGCTGGCGTCCCGGCAGGGCCAGGTCCTCCGCGTCGCAGCCCTCACCGGAGGTGCCGCCGCCGAACATCCCGGCGCGGTCCCCCACCGCCAGCAGGACCAGGTCGGCCGCGGCGGCCGCCTCGACCGCGGCCGGCAGACCGGAGTCGTCACCGCCGGTGACCTCGCAACCGGGTCGGTGCTCGATCGCCGCCAGCGGCAGCTCGGTCCGCAGGGCGGCGAGCAGCGAGTCGGCCTCGATCCCGATCCGACCGGCCAGCTCCGGGTGCTGCGGGATCACGTGGTTGGGGAACGAGTAGCAGCCGAAGAACGCCTGCGGGTCGTCGGCGCACGGACCGATCACCGCGATCCGCAGCGGCCGGTCCGTGGGCAGGGGCAGCACCCGACCGGAGTCGGCCAGCAGCACCACGCTCTCCTCGGCGAGCCGGCGGGCGATGTCGCGGTTGGCGGCGGAGTCCAGCTCGACCGCCTCAGCGGTCCCCTCCGGGGTCCAGTCCGGGTCGAGCAGACCCAGCTCCACCTTCTGGGTGAGCACCCGGCGGACCGAGCGGTCGACCAGCTCCTCCTCCACCCGTCCGGCGGCGAGCTCGTCCAGCAGCGGCCGCCCGTAGCACAGCGTGCTGGGCAGCTCGACGTCCAGCCCGGCCCGCAACGCGTACGCCGCCGCCTCCCCCTCCGACTCCGCGATCCGGTGCATCACCTGCAGGAAGGCCACGGCGCCGTAGTCGGAGACGACGGTGCCGTCGAAGCCCCACCGGTCGCGGAGCACCCCGGTGAGCAGGGAGCGGTCGGAGGCCACCGGGACACCGTCCACGTCGGTGTAGGAGTTCATCACGCTGCGCACGCCGGCGTAGCGGACCGCGTGCTCGAACGGCGGCAGGATCACGTCGGCCAGCTCGCGCGGGCCGATGCTGACCGGGGCGTGGTTCCGCGCGGCCTTGGAGGCGGCGTAGCCGGCGAAGTGCTTCAGGGTGGCGATGATGCCGCTCTCCTCCAGCCCGCGGACGTAGGCGGAGCCGATCTGGGAGACCACGTACGGGTCCTCGCCCATCGTCTCCTCGACCCGGCCCCACCGGTGGTCCCGCACCACGTCGAGCACCGGGGACAGCCCCTGGTGGACCCCGACCGCGGCCATGTCCCGTCCGATCGCCGAGGCCATCTCGTGCACCAGCGCGGGATCGAACGTGGCCGCCCAGGCCAGGGACCCCGGGTAGACGGTGGCCTGGTAGGCGGTGAACCCGGTCAGGCACTCCTCGTGGACCACGGCGGGGACACCGAGGCGGGTCGTGGCCATCAGCGTGTGCTGGAGCTCGTGCACCCGGGCCACCCCCTCGGCGGCGGTGACCGGGACGGTGCCGAAGACGCGGGTGAGCTGGCCCAGACCGTCCGCCGTCGCCTCGGCGAACGAGGTCGCCCGGCTGAACACGTTCTGCATCGGGGCGACGTCACCGGTGGCCCCGTCGAAACCCAGCCAGACACTGCCCAGCTGGGCGACCTTCTCGGCCAGGGTCATGTCGGCGAGCAGGGCGTCGACCCGCTCGCTGGTCGGCCGCGAGGGATCGCGCCAGACGGCGTCGGGCAGGTGGTCGGTCATCAGCGAGCGGAGCCTCTCGGGAGTGCGGAGTGCTGGAGGGCCAAACGCAGCACCGTCGACGAACCCCGAGGGCTCGGCCAAGCGCGGCGCCGGCGAAACATTTCGAGAGTTTCGAAAGGTTTTGGTGAACCTACCGTCGGGCGCGGCAGCGGTCAAGACATCCAGCCGGCAGGAGATCCGCCGTTCGGCCGCTCGAGGGGGTGGTGGCACGCCAACCTCGGCCACTAGGCTCGCCTCGAAACTTTTCGAGACGGAGAGCGGGACGCGTGAAGAGAAACCGGACGACCTTGGCCGAGGTGGCCGCCGCTGCCGGTGTCTCGGTGGCCACCGTGTCGAAGGTGCTCAACGACCACGCCGACGTGGCCGAGGCGACCCGGCGGCGGATCCAGCAGGCGCTCCACGAGTCCGGCTACCAGCCGACGCGCCGCTCGGCCCGACCGGCGGTCCTGCCGACCGAGCGGCTGATCGAGGTCTGCTTCCCGGAGTGGCAGAACGCGTACGAGACGGCGGTCCTCGACGGTCTGGCCGGCGCGGCGGAGGCCGAGGGCTACGAGATCGTGATCGGTCCGCGCGCCCGCGACAACCGGGTCCACCTCGACCCGGAGGCGCTGCGGCGGTCGGGTCGCCTGGGCGTGATCTGCGTGACCGTGGACGCCACCGACCCGCCGCTGCGCGCGCTGTCCGAGGCCGGCTTCCCGGTGGTGGTGATCGATCCGGTCCGGGTCGGCTCCGCCCCCTGCGTGACCATCGGGGCGACCAACTTCACCGGCGGGGTGGCCGCCACCGAGCACCTGCTGGCGCTCGGCCATCGCCGGATCGCGCACGCCGGTGGACCCTCCGCGGTGGAGTGCAGCCAGGCGCGGGAGGCCGGCTACCACTCCGCGCTCCGGCAGGCGGGTGTACCCCTCGACGACACCCTGGTCACCCACTCGCTCTTCACCTACGACGCCGGCCGGACCGTGGCCGCCCGGTTGCTGGACCGCGACGACCGGCCGACGGCGATCGTCGCCTCCTGCGACGAGATCGCCCTGGCCCTGCTGGAGGAGGCCAGGCGCCGAGGCCTCCGGGTGCCCGAGGATCTCAGCGTGATCGGCTTCGATGACAGCTTCCTGGCCAGCCGGTCCGCTCCCCCGCTCACCACGGTGGCCCAGCCCCTGGTCGAGATGGGACGCCTGGCCGTCCGCTCCCTGCTGCAGCTGGTGGCCGAGGACGTGGTCGGCACCCGGCACCTGGAGCTCGCCACCCGTCTGGTGGTCCGGGACTCCACCGCCGCTCCTCGCTCGTCCTGACCGTCCCGCTCGATGTCGAGGTGACACCCGATGCTTCGCGCGATATATTCCACCTGAACTATTCGAGCCGAACCATTGAGGGGGCACCGCGTGTCGTCCACGTCCGCGTCGCTGACCCCACTCACCCTGGCCGCCCTGGCCCTGCTGGCCGAGCGCCCCATGCACCCGTACGAGATGTACCAGCTGTCGATGCAGCGTCGGGACCATCGCCTCGTCAAGATCAAGCCGGGCACCCTCTACCACGCGGTCCGCCGGCTGGCCGAGAACGGACTGGTCGCCGTGGTCGGCACCGAGCGGGAGGGCAATCGCCCCGAGCGCACCACGTACGCGATCACCGACGCCGGCCGCGACCAGCTGCAGGGCGACGTCGCCGCCATGCTCGCCGAGGTCGCGGCGGAGTACCCGGTGTTCCCCTTCGCCCTGGGCGAGGCGCACAACCTGCCCGAGGACGAGGTCGTCAGCCTGCTGACCACCCGGCTGTCGGCCCTCCGCGAGTCGGTCGGCGAGATCGAGGCCGGCATCGCCGTGGTCAGGGCCAAGGACCTGCCGTGGGCGTACTGGCTCCAGCTGGAGTACCTGCACGCCGTCCTGCTCGCCCAGGCGACCTGGCTGGAGAGCGCCGTCGCCGACATCCGGGCCGGACGCTTCGTCCAGCCCGCCACCCCTGATGCACCCGAGAGAGAAACACCGTGAACGAGACCGTCGCCAAGCCGTGGCCGGCCCTGTGGGCCCTGGTCGTGGGCTTCTTCATGATCTTGGTCGACTCGACCATCGTGTCGGTCGCCAACCCCGCGATCCTGCGGGACCTGGACGCCGACATCACCGCGGTCATCTGGGTGACCAGCGGCTACCTGCTGGCGTACGCCGTCCCGCTGCTGATCACCGGACGCCTGGGCGACCGCTTCGGACCGAAGCGGATGTACATTATCGGCCTGGTCGTGTTCACCGCCGCCTCGGCCTGGTGCGGCTTCGCCGGCGACATCACCACGCTGGTCGCCGCCCGCGTCGTCCAGGGCCTCGGGGCCGCCTTGATGACCCCGCAGACGATGGCCGTGATCACCCGCATCTTCCCGCCGACCAAGCGGGGTGCCGCGATGGGTCTGTGGGGGTCGGTGGCCGGCATCGCCACGCTCGTCGGTCCGATCCTCGGCGGCGTCCTGGTCGACAACCTCGGCTGGGAGTGGATCTTCTTCGTCAACGTGCCGGTGGGTGTGGTCGCGCTCGTGCTGGCCTGGCGCCTGGTGCCCGACCTGGAGACCCACGCGCACAGCTTCGACTGGCTGGGCGTGGTGCTCAGCGCCGCCGGTCTGTTCCTGGTGATCTTCGGGCTCCAGGAGGGCGAGACGTACGACTGGGGCACGATCACCGGACCCATCACGGTCTGGGGACTGATCATCACCGGCGCGGTCGTCCTCGTCGGCTTCGTGGTCTGGCAGCGGGTGAACCCGAGGGAACCGCTGCTGCCGCTGGAGCTCTTCCGGGACCGCAACTTCGCCCTGTCCAACGCCGCCATCGCCCTCGTCGGTCTGGCCATCACCGCGATGCCGCTGCCGATCACGTTCTACTACCAGATCGCCCGCGGCCTGGAGCCCACCGAGTCGGCCCTGATGCTGGCCCCGATGGCGGTCGCCACACTGATCATGGCGCCGATCGTCGGACGGCTGACCGACCGGGTGAACCCGAAGTGGGTGGCCCTGGCCGGTTTCACCGTGTCCGCTGCCGCGCTGCTCTGGCTGTCGTCGCTGATGGGGTCCGACACGCCGTTCTGGGTGCTGCTGATCCCGGCCGCCTTCCTCGGGATCGGGACCTCGGGCATCTGGTCGCCGCTGGCCGCGACCGCCACCCGCAACCTCCCGATGGCCCAGGCCGGGGCGGGGTCGGGGATCTACAACACCACCCGCCAGGTCGGCGCCGTGCTGGGCAGCGCGGCCGTCGCCGCCCTGATCAACGCGCGGTTGGCCGTCGAGCTGCCCGGCTTCGAGACCGGCGCCGCTCGTGGAGCGGGGGCGACGCTCCCGGCCGCCGCTCAGACCGGCTTCAGCGCGGCCATGGCCCAGTCCCTGCTGCTGCCGGCGGTGGTGCTCGCCCTGGGGATCGTGATCGTGGTCTTCTTCGCCAAGCCGGCCCAGACCGTGGCCTGGCGCGCCCCGGTCGCCGACCGGGAGACCGTCGTCGTCCCGGACTGAGCCTTCGGCGGCATCCGGGCCCGCCGTTCCTGACTCCGCGGCGGCATCCGGTCGACCAGGCGGCGTATCGGTCGACCGTCCGTGACTCCGCGGCGGCATCCGGTCGACCAGGCGGCGTACCGGCCGACCGTCCGTGACTCCGCGGCGGCATCCGGTCGACCACGCGGCGCACCGGCCAACCGTCCGTGACTCCGCGGCGGCATGCGGTCGAGCGCCCGGTCGCCGTAAGGCTCGCGTAATAGGCGCCGACCGACCACCGGCCGAGACTGAGGTCATGCCTCGCACAGCCGCTCCGGTCCGCCCCGTCTGGTGGCCGAGGTTCACCAGCAGCGTCCGGTCCACGGCCCTGACCGCCCGGATCGGCCGGGTCCTCGGTCTCGCGTTCGGGGTCTGCTTCCTCACC
>JBMDXL010000332.1:0-3984 GCA_048594465.1 Microlunatus sp.
TGGCCCTCGTCGACGCCATCGCCAAAGCCCTGGCCGACGAAGGGGACGAAGATCCTTACCCCGTGCGCAAGAGCAAGGCGATCGGCATCGCCGCCTACCCCGACCGGGCCCAAGCCCTGCTCTCGCGCGGGCGCCATCGCGAGGACGTGATCAAGGATCCCTGGGACGCCGTCGACGCCCATCGAGATGACCCCACCGACCCCTGGGCGGACGATCTTCCCACCGCCGGCTGGGAGACCGCCCGGCACGGCAACTACCACCAACCCGGACTCGACGACGAGTGGGAGATTCCGGACACCGTCCCCGGCGACGAAGACGAGCAGCACGGCGAAGACCTCGTCGACCCTGGCGATCTGGCCTGGTACGACCAGCACACGTCTCCGGGCGCAGGTCCTGAGGAGAACGATCAGGACGGGCCCGACGTGATCGCGACGGGCACGGGTGAGGTCGAGGAACCGCCACCATCCGAACCGGCTGCACACTGCCCGCGGCGTCCCAGCGGTCTCGACCTGCGCCCGCGGAACCTCGATCTCTCCCTCTCCAGACCGACGGTGCACCTGCACCTGCACATCAGCGACCAGACCGTCCGGGACGGCCGCGGTGTCGTCCGGACCGACCACGGTCCGATCACCGTCGAGCAGCTGCGGCACTTCCTCGGCGACAGCTGCCCGACCGTCAAGGTCTATCCCGTCTACGACCCTGCCGGCGCTGCCGCGGTCGACAACTACGAGATCCCTGTCGCGCTGCGACGATCCCAGTCGATCACGAACCCCGCTTCGGTCTTCCCGTTCAGCCCTGCCACCGGCCGGATGGATCTCGACCACACTGCGGCCTACGAACCCGAGGGACCGCCGGGCCAGACCAGCATGGCCAACCTCGGACCACTGACCAGATCCGAGCATCGCGCGAAGACCGTGGGTCGCTGGCGCGCGCGACAACCCGATCCCGGTCTCTACGTCTGGCGGTCTCCCGAGGGCCAGATAGCCCTCACCACCAACCAGGGCACCCTTGTGCTCGGTGGCACCCCCTACGCCCACCACGTCTGGCGGTCCGCCGGACGCATCTCCACCGAACCGGTCGTGACAGGGCTGTAGCGCGTAGAATCGGCGACAGCGTCGCGTGCGCTGGCGGACCGCGTCAGGCATGGAGGCGCCGAACTGGAAGGGTGTCGCGATGACCCTCTCCCTGCTCCCCCCAACGTGACGGCGACCCCGGACAGGCTGATCGCCTGGCAACGAGAGCTGATGGCGGCGCACGGGCGCCTCCGGGCCGCGCTCGCCGTCGCCCAGGACGCACCCTCCAGCGACCTGCTGCTTTAGTGCCGGGGCTTCTGCACCGCCCTCGGCGGTCACCACCGCAGCGAGGACGCCCGGCTGTTCCCCGAGATCGCCGACCGCCACCCCGAGCTGGCGGAGACGATCGCCTACCTGCAGCAGGACCACTCGATGATCGCTCACCTGCTCTCGGGGCTCCAGCAGGCCGTCGACTCAGAGGCTCCTCCGGAGGAGATCGGGCGTCACCTGGAGGGGATCGCGGCGATCATGGAGTCGCACTTCCGGTACGAGGAGCGGCAGCTGTCCGGCATCCTGGCCGAGCTCGACCTCGACGCGGCCGTCCCGGACGTCCTCCCACCGCTCTGAGCTAGGCTCGCCGACCATGGCGCAGGTCGTGGTGTGGGGTCGGCGGGAGCACCTGGAGGCCCACCGGCAGGCGCTGTCCGACGCCATCCACGCCGCTGTCATGACCTCCCTCGACTACCCGGCGGAGAAGCGGTTCCACCGCTTCGTCGGGCTCGCGGCCGAGGACTTCATCTACCCGGCGGACCGGGGCGAGGACTACACGATCATCGAGATCAGCCTCTTCGCCGGCCGCAGCGAGGAAGCCCGTCGACGGCTGATCGCCGAGCTCTTCACCCACCTGCACCGGGACGTCGGTATCGCCCCCCACAGCGTGGAGATCACCATCACCCAGACCCCGCAGGTCAACTGGGGCATCCGCGGGCAGAACGCCGCTGACCTCAGCCTGGGATACCGGGTCGACGTCTGAGCCTCTGTCCGACAGGGTGAACGGGTGCCTTCCGCCGAGCAGTTCCTCGCCGCCTACGACAGCCAGCTCCGGACCGACGCCGAGACCCCGAGCGCGGTCGACGTCGAGCTCCTTGGTCCGCTGCGCCTGGTCACCTTCACCGGCGGACGCGGCTTCGTCACGTACGCCCATCTGGCCGGTGCGGACGCCGACAGGATCCGCGGCTGGGTCGGTGCCGCCCTCGACTCCTTCCGCGACCAGCCCGAGATCACCCGGGTGGAGTGGAAGACGCGCGGCCACGACGTCGCTCCCGGACTGCACGACGCCCTGCTGGAGCACGGGTTCGTGCCGGACGAACCGGAGTCGATCATGATCGGCGCGGCAGCGCCCTTGGCCGCCGACCTGCCGCTGCCTGCCGGGGTCTCGCTGCGCCGGGTCACCGGCGAGACGGACGTACGCGCCATGTGCCTGATGGACAGCCAGGTCTTCGGTGACGGTGATCATGAGCAGACTGCTCGGGCACTGCTCGACCGGCTCGCCCGCGACGACGGGATGGAGCTGTGGGTGGCCGAGGCCGACGGGGAGATCATCACCGCCGGACGCCTCGAGCCGGTCACGGGCACGGAGTTCGCGGGTCTGTGGGGCGGCGCCACCGTGCCGCAGTGGCGACGGCGAGGTGTCTACCGCGCCCTCACCGCCGCGCGGGCCCGCTCCGCGCTGGCGCTGGGCAAGACGCTGCTGCACAGCGACTCGACCGAGTTCTCCCGACCGATCCTGGAGCGGTCCGGACTGATCAAGGTCTCCACCACCACCCCCTACGAGTGGCGACGCTGAGTCTGCCCACCGCTCAGGCTCACCAGGAGCCGAGGATCTCCGTCAGCTCCCGGCGACGGCCGGTGTAGAACGGCAGCTCCTCGCGAGTGTGACGCCTGGCCGCCGCCGCGCGCAGCGCCCGCATCAGGTCGACGATCCGGTGCAGCTCGTCGGTCTCGAAGGCGAGCATCCACTCGTAGTCGCCGAGCGCGAACGACGACACGGTGTTCGCCCGCACGTCCGGGTACGGCCGCGCCATCATCCCGTGCTCGGCCAGCATGGCCCGTCGCTCCTGCTCCGGCAGCAGATACCACTCGTACGAGCGCACGAACGGGTAGACGCACAGGTGGGCCTGCGCCTCCTCCCCCGCCATGAACGCCGGCACGTGGCCCTTGTTGAACTCGGCGGGACGGTGCAGACCGAGCTGCGACCAGACCGGCTCGAGGGCGTGACCCAGCGCGGAGCGACGCAGGGCCAGGTAGGCGTCCTGCAGGGTCTCAGAGGTCGGCGCGTGCCACCAGACCATCAGGTCGGCGTCCGCCCGCAGACCGGCCACGTCGTACCAGCCGCGGATCTCCAGGTCCTGCCCGGCGGTCGCGGCGCTGATCTCGGCCAACGCGGTCTGCGCGATCTCCTCCGGCGCTCCCTCGCCCGGCGCTCCGCCCAGCGGGCCCGTCCGTCGGAACACCGACCACATCGTGTACCGGATCGTGTCGTTGATCTCGCGCGCCTTCATGCCTTCACTCCTACCACCGTGGGCTCGCCGGGGGCGCCCAGGTCGCTGGTGATCTTGTTCACGGCCGCGTCCGCCGAGCCCAGGCAGGCGGCGATCCCCACCCCGTCGTACGCCGCCCCGCAGACCGCGAGACCGGGCCGGCCGGCCAGCTCCGATCGCACGCGGGCCACCAGGTCGAGGTGGCCGACCTCGTACTGCGGCAACCCACCGCCCCATCGCTGCACGGCGCTCTCCACCGGCTCGACCCCGGCCCAGCCGGGCAGCCCGCGCAGCTCGGCGAGGGTGCGGTCGACCAGTCCGGCGTCGTCCACCTGCAGCAGCCGCTCCTCCCCCAGCCGACCGACGCTCGCCCGCACCGCGTGCACCTCCGGCCCCCAGGCCGCCGTGGTCGCCTCGCGCAGCCAGCCCCA
>JBMDXL010000333.1:0-2916 GCA_048594465.1 Microlunatus sp.
CGGCGCCGAGAGCCGCAGCACCTACAGCTCCACCAGCCTGGCGGTCGCCAACGCCGGCGTGACCATCAGCGGTCAGTTCGATCACGTCATGACGTGCACCGTGCTGCCGTTGAGCGAGCCCAGTGACGACCCGATCCTGTCCACCTACACGCCCTGGTACGACTCCAGCGTTCTGGCGGCGGCGTTCGAGAACCAGGGCAACCAGGACGAGATCTGGAACCTGAGCGCCGACGGCGACTGGAACGACTACTTCGATCCCACGACCGGTCAGCTGGCTCGGGCGAGCGTGACGATGGTCGTGGTCGACGGGCTGGACTTCACCATCACCTCAACGGTCGCCGTCAGCGACGACGCGGCCACCCAGATCCACAGCAACACCGAGGCCGGCTTCTTCCCGTTCTTCGCGGCCAGCGGCAGTGTCACCAGCGACGTGTCGGTGCAGCAGGCCAACTCAGACGGTCTGTCGGTCAAGGTGAGCCGGCTCCCTGGTGCGCCGCTGGTGCTGGGCCTGGTGGTCGAGCCCGCGAAGACCTACACGTCCTGACCACGCGCTGACATCAGGAGACGATGATCATGCCCACGATCAGTACGTGGAACATGCAGGGCGCCAACGTCGAGAAGTGGCAGCACATGGTGAAGAGCATCATGAGCACCGGTGCTGACGCCTTGGCCTTGCAGGAGTGTGGGATGCAGCCGGCGAGTGCGCAGCCGCTGGCTCCGGTGATCCCGATCAGCAACCCACCAGGCGGTGGCATGCCGGCACCGGTCACTCCGGTGCGGTGGAAGGTGGGGTCGGGTGACTCTTACCTGTACATCCTCACCTACAACTTCGGAGCGACGCCCGGGTCACGGTGCAACCTGGCCATAGTCACAGCGCAGCTCCCGTTGTACTGGTGGCTCGTGTGGGCTCCGTACGGGGCGGTGTGGCGGCCGGCTGTCGGTGCCACGTTGCCCAACGGAGCTGCGGTGTTCTCCATGCACGCGATTTCCCCGGGCGGGCCGGACGCGCAGGCTGTCGTCACCGCGATCGACAGTCTGGCCGGGTCACTGCCGCCGCCCCAGCGGCCGGTGGCGTGGTATGTCGGCGGGGACTTCAACCGCGAGCCCACAGCCTGGCCGGGAGGGTTCTCGGTGTCGCCGCCGGATCAACCGACCTACAGCACCAAGAGCCCGCAGTCCCGGTACGACTACGTCATCAGCAGCAACCCGGCAAACCAGGGCACGGTTGGTCCTCCTCCGCAGGGGATGATCGGGCAACGTCTCGACGAGACCGCCCCGTGGAGTGACCACTTCGCGGTCTACTTCGCCAACCTGCACTAGCGGGCTCGCGTCTCAGCGGGACCGGTGCAGGTGTCGGTCCCGCTCTGACGATCAGCTTGTCCGCCGGCGTGATGCCTGGTGGGGGATGTAGGGAGCGATGAGCGACGTGACGCGCATGCCGGGTGTGATGCCCAGCGCGTCACGGAGCCGGGTGCAGTACGCGTCGTAATGGAGGATCGCCTCGTTCACGTTGCCTTGCCTGAGGTGGATCTCCAGCATCAGACATTGTGCGCTCTCGCGCAGGGGTTCGGCCTGGCTTGCGTGCAGGGCGTACTTCACCGCTTCTGCTGTCCTACCGGCAGCCAATAGGCGGCTTGCTAGGGCTTCGAAGGCTTGGATCTGCCAGACGCGGAGACGGGTGCGAGGAGCATCCAGCCAGGGATCTGGCCATCCCGGCAGCAATTCTTGTCCTGCTCCGGCGGGTGGTTGGACGGACTGATTGGCGGAGGTAAAGACGGACGGAGCAATCGCCTCGTCGGCCCATGCATTCACCTCGTCGAGGTCCACGGCCACACCGTCGGCGAGAGACAAGACGTTGTCGCCGTCTTCCAAGAACTCGGGACAGCTCTGACGGAGCCGCCACAGGGCGGTTCTTAACTCAGCGTTGCACCGGTCGCTGTCGGGCCACAGCTCGGCTGCGACTCGGTCACGTCCTGTCACGCCGTTGATGGCGAGGTAGGCCAAGACCCGGCGTGCGGAGGTGGCCGAGACGAACACGATTTGGCGCCCCAGGTAGACCCGGAACATTCCTAGGACACGTAGCTGACCGATTGGTTCAACTCGACCGTCCACGAGATACCCATTCCATAGACCTAGTGCGACGGTCGGCCGAGTGGGCCCCATTCTTTCGCGCAAAGATATTAACTAGGGCTTTGGCCACCTGGGGTGAGGGGTGTGGTCACGATTTGACTCCGAATATCCCCCGTCAGGGCAAGGCCTTCTGGGAACGGTCGCGGCCGGAAGGTGGGTGGGGTCGGGCGTCGGACTCGCTTCTCGTTCAGATCACCTAGCGCCGACCGCTGCTCGGGCAGATCCGCTCGGCACCAACACTGCCCGGCGGCAAGCATCGACGACTGGTTGAGCGGCCACGCGGCACTCCGGCGACGTCACCGTAAGGGGACCGCTCAACGGGCAGCCGTCAGCCCGCCGGGGTTCTGTGGGAGGTGAGCCAGCCCGCGACAATGGTGTGATCGATCGTTCTAGCTAGTGGAGGTGTGTCGTGGTGGAGCCGGTTTCCTTGACTCACGAACCCGAGGCCAGCCGCCGGGAGGAGAGCCTGGCCGCGATCGAGGAAGCCGTCCGGGTGTACCGGCGGCTCGCGGCCACCGACCCGGCCGCCTACGAACCCGACCTCGCCATGTCGTTGAACGACTGGTCGATCGATCTGGGTGAGGCGGGCCGCCAGGAGGAAGGTCTGGCCGCGATCGAGGAAGCCGTCACCATCCGCCGACGGCTCGCGGCCACCAACCCGGCCGCCTACGAACCCGACCTCGCCTCGTCGTTGCACAACTGGGCGATCGGTCTGGGTGAGGCGGGCCGCCGGGAGGAGGGCCTGGCCGCGAGAGAAGAAGCCATCCAGGTGTACCGGCGGCTCGC
>JBMDXL010000334.1:0-1542 GCA_048594465.1 Microlunatus sp.
AAGTGGCGTCTGACCTCGGACACCAGCGCGGTCAAGGTCAAGACGCTGATCACCGGCATCCCGCTGGCCGCGTCCGGCCGGCACTCCGGCTGCCGGCTGCGGTTCCGGTCGGCCACGATGCTCTACGTCGGCACCGGGGACGCCTCCAACGGCACGAACCCGCAGAACCTGAGGTCCCTGAGCGGCAAGGTGCTCCGGGTCCGCAGCGACGGCTCGATCCCCTCCACCAACCCGTTCGTCCGCCTGGGCGGCAACGCGCGGTACGTGTGGACGTACGGCCACCGCAACGTGCAGGGTCTGGCCTTCCGCGCGGGCGACGACAAGCTGTACAGCGCCGAGCACGGCCCGACCCGCGACGACGAGGTCAACCGCGTCCTCAAGGGCCGCAACTACGGCTGGTCCCCGACGCCGGGCTACAACCAGACCCGGCCGATGACGGACAAGAAGCGCTACCCGAAGGCCTACAGCGCCAAGTGGCGTTCCGGGTCTCCCACGGTGGCGACCAGCGGCGCGACCTTCCTCACCGGCGGGGCCTGGAAGTCCTGGAACGGCACGCTGCTGGTGGCCAAGCTCAAGGGCCAGGGCGTGATGGTGTTCACGGTGAGCTCGTCGGGGAAGACGAGGCTGTCCACCACCACGCTCACCGGGCGCGGGCGGATCCGCACCGTGCAGCAGGGCCCGGACGGGGCCCTCTACGTCACCACGTCGAACGGGACCGGTGACGCCATCCTCAAGGTCACTCCGCGGTAGCTCTCAGGCGTCGGCGGCGGTGAGGGCGACCGCCTCGGCCAAGGGCTCCTCCACCAGGTGCGTGTCGATCCGAGCCAGGTGGGTCCGGCCGACGAACAGCACGCCGGCGGCGATCAGCAGTCCGGCGCAGCCGATCCAGTAGGGCGCGCCGTCACCGAGAACGCCGGCGATCACTCCCGCCAGCGCCGGGGCGGCGGCCCCGCCGACGAAGCGGACCCCGGAGTAGGTGGACGAGGCCACGGTGCGGGGCAGGTCGGTGGCCTCCATCACCGACTCGGTCAGCACGGTGTTCATCACACCGAGGAAGAGCCCGCCGACCACGATCCCGATGATCAGGACGGTGAGGCTCTCCACGTTCAGGGCCAGGACGGCCATCACCACGGCCAGGGCGCCGAGCATGGCGTACAGCGTGCGCCGACGACCGAATCGCCGGGTCAGCACGGGGGCGACGAAGACCGAGGTGATGGCCAGCGCGAGACCCCAGCCGCAGAAGATCAAGCCGAGCTCGTGGGCACCGAACGGTGTGACCCCGGCGGCCTGGGCCGCCGCCTCCAGCGGGAACGGGCTCCAGGCCAGCAGGCTGAAGAAGCCGAAGTTGTAGAACAGCGCAGCCAGACCCAGGGTGAGCAGGGCCGGGTGCCGGAGCGCCCGGAAGGTCGCGGTCAGAGCGACCGGCTCGGGTCGCGACTCTCCCTCGCCCAGCAGGATGAGCAGGGCGACCAGCGCGATCGCCATCAGCACCGCGGTGCCGAAGAACGGCCCCCGCCAGGAGATGCTGCCGAGCGCTCCGCC
>JBMDXL010000335.1:0-1902 GCA_048594465.1 Microlunatus sp.
GGTCCGTGCCGACCCCGGTCGGCTACGGCATCGACGGCTCGGTCCTCTATCTCATGACCGACGCCACCGGCGGTAAGGTCAAGCGACTCCGGCACACACCGACCGTGACCGTCGCGGCGAGCACGTTGCGCGGCCGGGTCACCGGACCGGCCGTCGCGGGGATCGCCACCCGGGTGACGGGGGCCGAGGCCGAGCACGCTCGTCGGCTGATCACCTCGACCACCCGACTGGCCTGGTTCTTCCTGCTGCGCCGCGCTTGCCGCGCGGGCCGGACCTGGGCGGTCTACGCCGTCCGGCGCGACGACGGGACCGCCACGCAGACCGACCGTCCACGCGGGTCCGACGACGCCGTCGCCGACACCACACGCACCCACACCGCCCCTACCGCCACCGCACGCACCGACACTCAGGAGCTCTCGTGACCACCGCCACCCAGGCCCGCACCGGCACCCGGCCGCTGATCCTGGCCATGCTGTTCTTCGCCTTCGGGCAGTTCGTCTCGCCCGTGTTCAACGCCCTGCTGGGAGGGTCGTTCACCACGTCCAACCGGACCGGCGAACCGCCCCTCACCCCGGCCGGCTGGACCTTCTCCATCTGGGGTCTGATCGAGGTGGTCAGCGTGGGCCTGGCCATCTTCCTCGCGCTCCGGAGCAAGAGGAGCGACGCCGATCTGATCGACCGGCTGGCCAAGCCGCTGCTGGTGGTTTTCATCGGCTTCTCGGTCTGGATCCTGGCCGCCGAGCTGGAGCCGGTCTGGTCGACCCTGGTGATCATCGTGATCATGCTGGCCGCCCTGCTCTGGGCGATGCGGATCGCGCTGGCCGAACGCTCTCGGATCGCCGCCTGGCCGCGGTTGGGCCGGGCCCTGCTGTGGTGGACCCTCGGTCTCTACACGGGCTGGTTGAGCGTCGCCACCTGGTTGAACCTGACCACCGCGTTCGCCGGCTCCGGCGCACCCATCACCGGCACCCTCGGTATCGCAGCCCAGATCGCCACGCTCGCCGGTGCTCTCGGCACAGCGTTGCTCGTCCTCAGCTGGACCGGTGGTCTGCTCTCGTACGCCGCCGCCGTGTGCTGGGGGCTGATCGGGGCGATCGCCGGCACCAGCCAGGCGGGTCAGCCGGTGCTGACAGTGGCCGTCGTCATCGGCCTGGTGGCCGTGGTCGTCGCCACCGCGATCACCCGTCGCCGCAGCCGCTCGAGCCTGGCCGAGCGACTGGCCTGACCGGGAGCAGCCCCGCCCGCCCGCGCACCCGCCCGGCCGCCCGGGGGGGCGCCCGCCCGTCGGCATCCACCGGGTCAGCGACGGGTGTCTGACCCCTCCGAGGGCTTCGGCTTGTGGGCCCGGATGGACCCGGCGTGCGCCTTCGCCCCGGGGTCGTTCCGGGTCTTGATCAGGCTGGCGACGGTGGTGACCGCGAGCACGACCAGGATCACGCCGAGGCTGACCAGGGTCGGGATCTCCGGCACCGCCGGGTTGATGTCGACGTGCAGCCAGTGCAGGATCAGCTTCACGCCGATGAAGGCCAGGATCAGCGACAGGCCGGTCGACAGGTAGACCAGGCGGTCCAGCAGGCCCTGCACCAGGAAGAACAGCGCGCGCAGGCCGAGCAGCGCGAACGCGTTGGCGGTGAAGACGATGAACGGCTCCTTGGTCACGCCGAACACGGCCGGGATCGAGTCCAGCGCGAACAGCAGGTCGATGCTGCCGATGGCGATCAGCACCAGGAACAGCGGGGTGACCATCCGCCGGCCGTCGATCTTCGTGGTGAGCTTGCCGTCGACGTAGTCGTCGGTGACCGGCAGCAGGCGCCGGGCGCCCTTGACCACCACGTTGTCCTCGATGTCGGGGTCCTCGTCGCGGTGCCGGAACAGCTGGACGGCGGTGAAGATCAGCAGCAG
>JBMDXL010000336.1:0-12232 GCA_048594465.1 Microlunatus sp.
CTGCCGTTCGTGGTCCTGGCCCGCCCCGTGTGGCGGGACTGGCTGATCCTCACCGCCGGCGAGCTGGCCTACTTCGGGGCGATCTGGTGGCACCTCGGTGGGCTGCTGGCGCCGGGCGCCGACGGACCGGACAAGGTCTACTGGCTGGCGGTGATCGTCCGGATGCTCGCCCAGCTGTGGATCGTGGCCGTCGTCGTCCGAGACCTGTGGCGGCCCGAGCACGACGTCGTACGCCATCCGCCGGGGGTGGTGCGGACCTACGACGACCCGACCGGGGGAGTGCTGGACGGCGCCCCGGACGTGACCGGCTTCCCGCTGCGCCGCGACCCTCGGCAATTTCCATCCGCGGATGGGTTGTCGGGTCGGCTGGGGTCGGAGGACCGCGATTTTCCATCCATGGATGTGTTGTCGTATGCACCGGGTTCGTATGCAGCCGGTTCAGCATCCGCGGATGGAAATTGCCCAACCCCCCGACCCCCCGAACCCCCCCCAGCCCCCCGAACCCCCCAACCCCCCGAGGCACCCACCGCCGACTCCGCCAGCCGCGCGTGACGGCCGCGGAGACCACTCCTGCTCCGGCGACGACGGCCGCCCACACTCGTCGGACGGTGCTGCAGGCGTGGCTGGCCAGTCGGGGGCTGATCGCCCTGGTGGCGCTGCTGCTGGCGGTCTACCAGGGCCGCAGCCTCGCCGACATGGTCGACCAGTGGGACGTCGAGCACTTCACCAACCTGGCCACGAACGGCTACCTCGGCCGGGCCGACGGCACCCTGATGGCGTTCTTCCCCGGGTTGCCGGTGCTGCTCCGGCTCGGCCTCGAGGTGGGTCTGCCGATCTACCTGACCGGGGTGGTGATCTCGGCGATCTGCTCCTACCTGGCCGCCAGCGCGCTGGCCCGGCTCGGCGGCCCGGTCGCCGCCGTGGCCTGGCTGTTCGCCCCCACCGCGGTGTTCACCGTGGTGCCCTACACCGAGGCCCTGTTCTGCGCGGCCGCCTTCTGGGCCTGGGAACGGGCCCGGGCCGACAAGTGGGCGGCGGCCGCGGGACTGGCCGCCCTGGCCTGCACCGTCCGGGTCTCCGGGCTGTTCCTGGTCGGGGCGCTGGTGGTCCTCGCCCTCACCCTGCGCACCTCGTCGCCCGCCGGACCGTACGGGGCCGAGTCCTGGCGGGAGCGGGGCCGTCGGCTGCGCTGGCTGGTCCTGCCGGTGGGCGTCCTCGGCGCGTTCGTGCTCTACCTGTACTCGCTGACCGGCAGCTGGACCGCCTGGTACCACGCGCAGTCCACGGGCTGGGCGCGCACGATGAGCCCGCCGTGGGACGCGTTCAGGAACACCGTGGCCGCCACCGTCCCCAACGCCGACCACCCGCTGTGGCCGCCGGTGTTCACCGCGGAGATCGTGTCGATGGCCCTCGGCGTGCTGGTGGTCGGCTGGTGCCTGGGCCGGCGGCTGTGGGCGGAGGCGTCCTGGGTGGCGGTCCAGGTGCTGGCCTTCTCGATCTCGTTCTGGTTCATGTCCGTCAACCGCGCGATCCTGCTGTGGTTCCCGCTGTGGATGATGGTCGCCGCGTGGGCCACCTGGCGCCCCGAGCGGACCCCGCTGCGGGTCGCCCACCGGGTGGTGGTCGGCCTCGTCTCCCTCGCCGCCGTGGCGGTGATGCTGGCCTGGAGCTGGCTCTACTTCACCGGCAACTGGGCCAGCTGAGCAGCACCACCGCTCGCACCCGGGCGACCGCCCGGCGCCCCGGCGCCCGGGGCGGGCCCCGCGCGGACTGCGTAAACTCGCCGCGTGAGGCGAATGTGGATCGATCTGGAGGGCCTGGCCAACCTGCGCGACGTCGGGGGGATGCCGACGGGCGACGGCGGGGAGATCACGGCGGGACGGCTGCTGCGGTCGGACAACCTGCAGGCCCTCACCCCCGGTGACATCGACCGGCTGCTGGAGCTGGGGCTCAGCGACGTCGTCGACCTGCGCAGCGAGTACGAGGTGGAGCAGGAGGGTCCCGGACCGCTGGCCCGGCACCCGCAGGTGCACCTCCACCAGCACTCCCTGTTCCGTGAGTGGCGCGAGGGGGTCGGCGAGGACAAGCCGATCGAGCTGATGCGCGACCGCCCCGAGGAGCTGCCCGACGAGGCGCTGCCCTGGGTCGATCTGAAGCCGACCGTCCAGGTCGACCACGAGGTCGCCTCCTACTACCTCTCGTACCTGGTCGACCGCCCCGACTCGATCATCGCCTCGCTGCGGCACATCGCCGAGGCCGAGGGCGCCACCCTGGTGCACTGCGCGGCCGGCAAGGACCGGACGGGCACCGTCGTCGCTCTCGCGCTGTCGGTGGCCGGGGCCGACCGGGAGGCCATCGTGGCCGACTACGCGGCCAGCACCGAGCGGATGGAGGCCATCCTCGAGCGCCTGCTCGGCAGTGAGACGTACGCGGCCAACCTGCGCGACCGGCCGATGTCGTCGCACATCACCCACCCCGAGACGATGCAGACCTTCCTGGACCACGTCGACGCCGAGTACGGCGGGGTCGAGGCGCTGCTGGGCCGGATGGGCTGGACCGAGGCCGACTCCGACCGGCTGCGGAGCAAGCTCCGCGGCTGAGGTTGTCCGCGCCCGCCGCCCGCCCAGGCGGCGGGTCAGACCTCGACGACCTGGTCGACCAGGGCGGTGGTCAGCCGCAGCTCGACGGGCAGGTCGTCCCCGATGGCCGGCGGCGTGGCCGATCCGTTGAGCAGCACCAGGCTGGCCTGCATGTGCGGCGGCTCCAGGAACCAGCGCTTCGCGCCGTCGATCGTGTACGGGCTGAGCGCCCGCCCGGTGGCCTCCAGGCCGCCCTGGGCCAGCGCCACCAGCCGCTGCCGGGAGGTGGTGGCTGCCGTCGGCGCCTCCAGCCCGATCCCGTGTGCGGTGCCGCCGGCCATGATCACCAACCAGCCGTCCCGACCGATCCGGCGCTGCCGGTAGCCCGCCCGGTCACCCCGTCGGACGGGGTGCACGTCGAGCACGGTGGCCACGGTGGACAGCGCGCCCGGGTCGCCGAGCCACAACCGGGTGCCGACCCGGAGGCGCATCGGCACCGGGTCCTGGCCGGCGCCGCCGAGCTGCTTGGCCAGGGTGATCGCCTCGGCCGCGGGCAGGTGGGAGATCCACAGGGTCGCGGGGGCCGTGGCCAGAGCCGCCCGGGCCAGCCGTTCGGCCTCCACGTACCGTCCCTGGTCCAGCAGCGGGAGGTGGATCGTCCAGCCCTGCAACGAGATCGCGCCGAGGTGCGCCCCGATCCCGGTGAGGTCCTCGACCCGCAGACCGTGCCGCTGCATCGACGTGGCCAGCTCCAGGATCACGCGCGGCGGCTGCTCGAGCTCCCCGGCCCGGGCGGCGATCGCGGCCAGGTCCGTCACCCGGGACACGGTGGTGATCACCCGCGGATCGGCGAGCAGGGCGCCGGCCAGCGCGTCGTCGGGACGCCACGGCATCATGATCACGACGTCGCCGGAGAAGGCCTCCCGGACCAGAGCCACCTCGGACGGCAGACCGACCGCGATCGCCTCCGCGCCGAGCCGCTCCGACTCCGCCGCCAGCCGCGGCAGCCCGAAGCCGTACCCGTTGCCCTTGGCCACCGGGACGATCCCCGGGGTGGCCGCCGCGACGGTGGCCAGGTGCCGCCGCCAGCGGTCGATCTCCAGGCGCAGCGAGACGCCGCTCACCCGCGCCGCCGCATGTAGATGTCGAAGGCGGCGTAGATCAGCGGGTTGAGCGGCAGGTCCCACTCGCCGACGTACTCCACCGCCTCACCGCCGGTGCCGACCTTGAACTGGATCAGACCGAGGTGCGGGTCGTCGGCCTCCAGGCCCTCGGTGATCCCGCGCAGGTCGTACGTGGTGGCCTTGGCCTCGAGCGCGTCGGTGATCATCCGCCACTGGGTCGCGTTGGAGCCGCGGACGTCCCGCTTGGCGGTGGTGCTGGCGCCGTAGGTGTACCAGGTGTGGCCGCCGACCCGGACCCAGGTGGTGGCCGCGACGAGATCGCCCTCGTGGTGGGCGAGGTAGAGCCGGATCCGGTCGTCGTCCTCGGCCAGCAGGGTGGCGAACATCTGCTCGAAGTAGTCCAGGGGCCGCGGCGTGAAGCCGTCCCGCTCGGCGGTCTCCACGTAGATCCGGTGGAACGCCGGCAGGTCGGCGGCGGTGCCGCGGGTGACGACGACGCCGACCTTGGCCGCCTTCTTGATGTTGCGGCGCCAGAGCTGGTTCATCCCGGCCAGCAGCTCGTCGGCGGTCATGCCGGCCAGCGGCAGCTGGAAGACGAACCGCGGCTGACCCGCCGCGAACCCCTCGTCCTCGTTCGGCGGTCGCCAGCCGAGGTCGCGGAGCCGGTTGCGCAGCCGGGTCGCGTCGTGGTTGGTCTCGTCGGGCAGGGCCTGGCTGAGCCGGGCGATCCGCTCGTCGGCGATAGCCGCCTTGATCGTCGCGGCGTGCCAGCGGCGGACCACCACCGGACAGCCGATCCGGATCCCGAACGCCCCGGAGGTGCGCAGGTGCTCGGCCAGCGGGTCCAGCCACTCGCCGATGTCCTCGGCGGCCCAGTCGATCAGCGGACCCTCGGGCAGGTAGGCCAGGTAGCGCTTCACCTTGGGCAGCTGGCGGTAGAGCACCAGACCGACGCCGACCAGGGTGTCGTCGGTGTCGAACCAGCCCAGCGACTCGTGCCGCCACTCCCGCTTCACCGCGCCCCAGGCCGGGGTCTGCAGGAAGCTGGCCGACGGGAGGGTGCGGACGAAGCTGAGGTGCTGCTCGGCGCTGATCGTGCGTACGGTCAGGCGCGCGGCCGGCACCGTCGCCACGTCGCCCGCGTCGACGGTCTGCTTGCGTCCCGAGATCCCCACCACAGTGCGACCAGAGACAACCGGGCCATTTCCGCGCTGTTCCGGCTCTGCCGGACACCACGAGTTCACCCGTCGGCCGGCTGCGGTCGGTCCCCGGACCGGGCCGTGCGCCGGACACTAGGGTGGTCGCCATGCCGCCTGCCATCACCGAGCTGTCCGGGACCGAGCTGCGCGAGGGGCTCGCCGTCTGCCTGCACGTGCCGCGCTGGGTGGACGACGTGGCCGCGCGGGCGCCGTACGCCTCCCTCGCCGAGCTGGCGGAGCGTGCCCGGGCCGCAGCCACCCCGCTGGCCCCGGCCGAGGTCGACCAGGCGCTGTCCACCCACCCCCGGATCGGGGAGAAGGCCAGCGGTGGAGGAGCGGCGGCGGCGCTGTCCAAGGCGGAGCAGTCCTCCAGCGCGTCCGACGACCCCGAGCTCGACCGGGCGCTGGCCGAGGGCAACCGGGCGTACGAGGAGAGGTTCGGCCGCATCTTCCTGATCCGCGCGGCCGGTCGGTCCCGGACCGAGATCCTCACCGAGCTGAACCGCCGGCTGACGCTGGACCCGGACACCGAGCTCGCCGTGGTCGGAGAGGAGCTCCGCGACATCGCCCTGCTCCGGCTGCCGCAGGTCTTCAGCGAGTACCGCTAGCGAGGACCCGGGATAGACGTTCCGCACAGGGGATGGCCGCCCACGCGGGGAACGTGAACGGTTTGTGAATGCGTACGGCCTATCCCGGGCGTCGAAGTGCCCCCCGACCGTACCAACGCTACTAGCGCGTAGCCCTCCGCGCGGGCGATTGGCGAAAGCGCATCCGCAACTCTGAGCGGGCTCAGACCAGCCCGGTGTAGGGATCCCAGGCCGGGCCCGCGTCGGGGGGCGTCGTCGCGCAGCACGGTGGTCTGGATCAGCCCGTACGGCCGGTCGTCGGCGTGGAACACCTCGTTGGCGTTGTCCAGCCCGAAGCGGGCCAGGTCGTAGAGGAAGTGGTGCTTGTTGGGCGCGGACAGCCGGATCTCGGCGATGAACCCGTACGCCTCCAGCACCCGCGTGCCCATCTGGAACAGCGTCTGCTGCAGGGCCAGCGAGTGGACCTCGGCGAAGGTGCGGACCAGCACGTTCTTGACCCCGGCGTACGCGGCCTCCCAGTCGACGTCGAGGCTGGAGTAGCGCCAGGTGGCGACCAGGGAGGTGGCCATCACCCGGTCCGTGGTCGGGGCCAGCGTCGTGTACGGGTCGGTCAGGAAGCCGTGGAACTCCGATCCGGTGGACTTGAGGATGACCAGGTCCTTGAGCCCGCCGGTCACCCATGTCTGCTGGTCCACGCCGGTGCCCTCGACGGTCACCGAGGCCAACCGGACCTCCTGCCCCCGGCGCACCCAGGTGTGGTCGTGCTCGACACCGTCGATGCTGACCCGCTCCCAGGCGTACTCCTCGATCTCGATCCGGGCGCCCTGGACCGGCTCCACGTCGTCGACGGAGTGCCGGGCCAGAGCCCGGCCGTAGTCCTCGATGCCGGTCAGGCCCTGCTCCTTGGCGTACGCGTACGCGGTGTTCTTCTGAGTGTCGGTGGGCAGCACCGCACTCTGGTCGCCGTCCAGGTGCGCGGCCGAGAAGTCGCCGCGCAGGGCGCTGGAGACGTTGATGTCGCGGATCTCGTGGCGCGGGCTGTCGCGCTGGATGCGCACCACCCGGTTCTCCGCCTTGCCGTACTGGTTCGGTCCGAGCACGATCGCCATGCGCCCATTGAAGCCGCGGACCGTGACACCGGTGTTACGGCCGGCGTACGGGTTCGGGTGCGGAGGGGGAGGCGCGGCGGACCATCCCGGCCGCTCGCGCTCGGGGGCGCAGCGGCAGTGAGCCGATCAGCACGCCACCCACCACGGCGATCCCCGCGGCCGCCGCGACGGCGGCGCTGCGCTCGCCGAACAGGACCCAGGAGCTGAGGACCCCGACGACCGGGACCAGCATGGAGAACGGCGCGACCGCGCTGGAGGGGTGCCGGGACAGCAGGGTGTTCCAGATCCCGTAGCCCAGCAGGGTGGCCACCACCACGATGTAGAGCAGCCCGAGCACCGCCGGCAGCGCCTCGAGGGTGAACGCGGTGGCCAGGGAGCGGCCGATCCGCGGCGGACCTTCGACGACCAGGGCCACGGCGAGCATCGGCAACGGCGGCACCACCGACATCCACAGGGTGAGGTGCAGCGGGTGGGGGGCGGCCGCCTTGCGGCTGCACACGTTGCCGATGGCCCAGCCCAGACCGCCGGCCAGGGTGAGGACGACCGGCAGCAGGGCGGCCGTCTCGCCGCGGTGGAATGCGATCACGGCCAGGCCGGTGACGGCCAGACCGATGCCGACGGCCTGCCGCCGGGTGATCCGCTCGGCCAGGAAGATCCCGGCCAGCAGGACGGTGAAGGGGGCGGACGCCTGCAGGACGAGGGAGGCGAGCCCGCTCGGCATGCCGGCGGCCATGCCGAGGTAGAGGAAGGCGAACTGGAGCACGCCGATGCCCAGCCCGGTGCCGAGCAGCCAGCGCAGCTTCACCTGCGGCCGCGGCACCAGCAGGATCGTCGGCACCGCGACCAGGGTGAACCGGAGCGCGACCATGAACAGCGGCGGGAAGTGCTGCAGGGCCAGTGCGGTGGCGGGGACGTTGAGCCCCCAGCAGACGGCCACGAGCAGGGCCAGGGAGCGGTCGCGGGAGGTCACGACCTCGATCCTCCCGGTCAGCACCGTGAAGCACAATCGACATGTGCTTCACTGACCTCGTAGTCAGACTTAACAGTCGCAGTCGATTCGCTGAGGAGTGCGATGGGGTGGGAGTGGGGTCAGCTGCAGCTGATCCGGGAGCTGGCCGACCGCGGTTCGCTCACCGCCGTGGCCGCGGCGACCCACCGGACCCCGTCGGCGGTGTCCCAGCAGCTCAAGGCGATCCAGCGCCAGGCCGGGGTGCCGCTGGTCGAACAGGCCGGGCGCGGGCTACGGCTGACCGACGCCGGTCGGGCCCTGGCCGCCAGCGCCGGCGGGGTGGCGACGGCGCTGGCCGAGGCGGACGCCGCCTGGGACGCCTTCCTGGGCCAGACCACCGGCACCGTCCGGCTGGCCAGCTTCTTCTCCGCCGGTGAGCTGCTGGTGCCGGGGCTGGTCAACCGGCTGGCCACCTATCCGGAGCTGACCCTGGAGACCTTCGACGAGGACGTGGCCACCGACGACTTCGCCGGTCTGGTGGTCGACTACGACCTGGTGGTGGCCCACCGGCCCGACGACACCGAGCGCCCGCCGAGCAGTGATGTCCGTGTGACGCCGCTGTACCGGGAACCGCTGGACGTGGCCGTCGCGCTCGACCACCCGTTGGCGGGGCGCGAGCAGGTGGAGCCCGCTGAGCTGGTGGGCGAGAACTGGATCGCCCCGCCGCCGGAGTTCCCGATCGAGCAGGCCGTCCGGGCGCTGGCCGCCCGCTCCGGCGCCCCGGCCCGGATCGTCCGCCGGACCACCCACCTGCCGCTGATGGAGGGCCTGGTGGCGCGGGGTCAGGGCATCGCGCTGCTGCCGCGCTACTCGAGCCAGGGGCACGCCGCCAGCCGGTTCGCGCTGGTCCCGGTGACGGGGATCCGCGCCGGTCGGCTGATCGAGGTGCTGTCCCGGCCGGAACGGGCGGCGCGCCGGGCCGTCCGGGTGGTGCTGGCGGCGCTCCAGGCCGAGGCGGACCGGGTCGCGCGCGGTGGTGCGACGCCCGGGTGACGGACATCGGCCGCTCGTGGGCGACACGCCGCGCGACACGCCGGGAGCGGACCGTCGAGAGGCCGATGTCCGTCACCGTACGGCAGAGCCGACCGACCCGGCCCGCCGGTGCGGACAGGGTGAGGAGACAGAGTCAGGCGGTCGCCGCCGTGGCGGCGGCGATCAGTTCCCGGTGACCTTGCCGGGGTTCAGGTTGCGGCCGGGGTCGACGGTGCCGAACAGCCCGTCGATCAGGGCCACCCCGGGGGCGGAGATGTCCTGCGGCATCCAGCGGGCGTGCTCGGTGCCGACCGCGTGGTGGTGCGACAGCGTGCCACCGTGGTCCACGAAGCTCTGCTGGATGGCCGACTTCACCACGTCGTAGCCGACCAGCGGATCCACGTCGGCCAGCGGGAAGGCGAAGGTGAAGTAGAGGCAGGCCCCGGAGTGGTAGCTGTGCGACAGGTGGCACATGATCCAGCCGCGCACGCCGATCTGGTCGAACGCCTGGTTCGCCGCGGCCACCGTGTTGTCGTAGACCTCCATCAGCCGCGACCACGGCGCGGCGGTCTCGGACACGTCGCCGGCCGCGCCGCGGTCGAGCAGGAAGTCCCGCAGGTACGGGGTGTCGAACTTCTTCTGGTCGTAGAGGCGGCCCGGTCCGGTGCCGACCACGATGCCGCCGTGCCGGCCGACGATGGCCTTGACCAGCTTCCGCTCGTACGCCACGTGGGTCTTGCTGCCCTCAAAGCCGATGAACGACAGGCACACCTGCTCCAGGTCCCAGCCGCGCTTCTCCAGCACGGTCATCAGACCCTTCTGGATCTTGCCGGACAGGTTGAAGCCGGGCTTGTGCTTGCCGGTGGCGAAGGAGAACGCGGTCTCGCGGGCGTCGGAGACCCGGGTGACCGTGGGCGCGGCATCGGAGCTGGCGATCTCCTGCATGGCGGCCATCCCGGATTCCCAGGACGGGAACAGGTAGCCGAGGATGATCCGCTCCTCGGGCTTGCGGTGCACCTGCACGGTGACCTCGGTGATGACACCCAGGCGGCCCTCGCTGCCCAGCACCATCTCCCGCACGCTCGGGCCGGTGGCGGTGCTCGGCAGCGGGCGGATGACCAGCACGTCGCCGGGCACGACGACCCGCAGCCCGCGGGTCATGTCGGCGATGTCGCCGTACTTGTCCGACTGCATGCCCGAGGACCGGGTGGCCACCCAGCCACCGAGGGTGGAGTGGGTGAACGAGTCCGGGAAGTGGCCCATGGTCCAGCCGCGGGCACCGAGCTGCTCCTCCAGGTCCGGGCCGAGGGTGCCGGCCTGGATCCGGGCCAGCCCGGACTCGGCGTCGATGTCGAGGACCTTGTTGAGCCGGCCGAGGTCGACCGACAGGACCGGGCGGGCCTCCTCGGGCGGCGGCTCCAGGCTGCCGGAGATGTTGGTGCCACCCCCGAACGGGATGATCACCACGTCCTCGGCCACGGCCAGGTCGACGATCGCCCGCACCTGGTCCTCGTCGGCGGGGTAGAGCACGGCGTCGGGGATGCGCGGGATGATCGCGCGGCGCAGCCGGACCAGGTCACGCAGGCTCTTGCCGTACGTGTGCACGATCCGGTCGAGGGTGTCGGTGTGGACGTGCTCCTCGCCGAGCGCTTCGGTCAGCTGGGCCAGGAAGGCGTCGGTGAGCTTGGGGACCGGGACCGGCAGCGAGTCCAGCTCCGGCGGGACCACCGGGTCGCCGGTGATGTCCAGCCCGACCTTGTCGGCGACGAAGGGCCCGAACGCGGGCTTGTCCTCGTGGTGGAAGCCGACGCCCTCGACGCCCCACCCCCACCACTTCATGTGCTTGACGCCGCTCATCGCTGCTCCCCTCCGAAGTCATCCGTACGCTCCGTCGGCAGTGAGCGCGGCCCGTCGGCCAGGCGCTGCTGCTGCTCGCGGTAGTTCATGCCGTAGTCCACGAGGCCACGGACCTCCTTGGCGATCCGGTCGGAGAACACGGCCGCCTTCTCCCCGTCCTCGGGTCGCATCGGGGCCCCGAAGACCACGTAGACCGGTGGCCGGCCCTTGACCGGCCAACCGGCGCCGCGCGGCATGGCCTCCGACGCACCGACCAGGGCCACCGGCACGCAGGGCACGTCGCGGCTGATGCACAGGGCCGCGGCGCCCGGCTTGAAGTTGCCCATCTCCCCGGTCCGGGAGCGGGTGCCCTCGGGGAACAGCAGCAGCGGTACGCCGTCGTCCAGCAAGCTGGTGGCCATCCCCCGCTTGCCGCGGAGACCCGTCCGGTCCACCGGGAAGGCGTTGAAGAACAGCGCGGTCAGGCCCTTGCGCCACCACACGTCGAAGAAGTAGTCGGCGGCGGCCCCGGCGGCGACGTAGCGCGCCAGCTTGCGGGGCAGGGCGCCGATCAGCAGCGGGGCGTCCAGGTGCGAGCTGTGGTTCGACACCATCACGAACGGGCCGTCCAGGTCCTTCAGCTGCTCACGGCCCAGCACGGTCACGGTGGCCAGCCGCCAGATCAGCGGTTTGAGCACTCCTCGCTGGGCCACGAACCGCGCGCTCGCGTGGATCGGCGAGGTGTAGCGGCGACGGCTCGGCACATCGCCCACCGTATCGCGTCGGGCCCTCGGGTCCGTCATGTCGGAGCGGGTCCGTCGCACCGGCGCAGATCGGTCACGTCAGTGCCGTCCCGAGGACAGCTTCCGCGACACCGCGCGGATCGCCGACCGCGGGGCCAGCCGGGCCGCGAGGATCAGCGCCTGGTAGCGCTTGGACGGGATGGAGATGACCTTGTGCTGCTCGACGTCGCGGAGGCAGTCCGCGACCAGCCGCTCGGCGTCCAGCCACAGCTGGTCGGGGATCTTGGAGGTCCTGATGTCGGCGCGCTGGTGGAACTCGGTCCGCACCCAGCCCGGGCACAGGGCGGTGACCTGCACCCCGGTGCCGCGCAGCTCGTTGGCCAGACCCTCGGAGTAGACCGTGACCCACGCCTTGATCGCGGAGTAGCCGCCCATGGTCACGTAACCGGCGGTGCTGGAGACGTTGATGATGGTGCCGCCACCCCGCGCCCGCATGGCCCGGCCGGCGGCCGCCCCCAGCACCAGGACCGCGCGGATCATCACGTCGATCGCGTGCTCGTGCGGGGCGGTGTCGGCGTTGGTCAGCGCGTACGGGACACCGAAGCCGGCGTTGTTGACCAGCAGGTCGATCGGCCGGTCGGCACTTGCCAGCCGGTCGGCCACCCGGCGGACGTCGTCGTGGTCGCCCAGATCGGCCGACAGCACCTCGACCCGGACCCCGTGGGCGGCCGTGAGCTCGCTGGCCATGTCGGCCAGCCGGCCGGCGTCCCGGGCGACCAGCACGAGGTGGTCGCCCCGCGCGGCCAGCGCCCGGGCGAACGCGGCCCCGATCCCCGAGGTCCCGCCGGTCACCAACGCAGTCGTCATGGGACGACACTGTAGGGCGCGGGACCGGGCCCTGGCACCGCCCGGACCGGCGGTCAACGCCCGGGCGTACGCGGCCCGGTCACCGGCAGCTCCAGCCGGAGGACGGCCCCGGTCGCGGGCGCGGGGCGGTTGGCCGCGGTGACCACCCCGCCGTGCCGGGTGGCGATCTCGCTGACCAGGGCCAGGCCGAGTCCGTAGTGGCGGCGG
>JBMDXL010000337.1:0-4469 GCA_048594465.1 Microlunatus sp.
CCCTGACCGTGGCAGGTCGCGCAGGTGACCGGCTGCGAGCCCTCCTGGGCACCCGAGCCGCTGCAGCGGGGGCAGAGCATGGCGGTGTCGACCCGGAGGGGCTTGGTGGTGCCGAAGGCCGCCTCGGCCAGCTCCAGCTCCAGCCGGACCAGGGCGTCCTGACCGCGCCGGGTCCGGGAGCGCGGGCCACGAGCGGTCTGCTGGCCGAACATGGCGTCGACCAGGTTGGTGAAGTCGAAACCGCCGTTCCCCCCACCGAAGCCGCCGTTGAAGCCGCCCATGCCGCCCCCGAGCGGGTCACCGCCGCGGTCGTAGAGGTCGCGCTTCTTGGCGTCGCCCAGCACCTCGTACGCCTCGGCGACCTTCTTGAACCGCTCGCCGGCGTCCGCCTCGGTGGCCACGTCGGGGTGCAGCTTCATCGCGAGCTGGCGGTAGGCCTTCTTGATCTGCTCCGGGCTCGCTTCGCGCGGGACGCCGAGGATCTCGTAGTAGTTGGTGCTCATCGTGTCCAGATTCTCGAGAGGGAAAGTTGCGGTGAGAGGTCGATGGGTCAGCCCTCGGCCAGGAAGCGGCCGACGTAGCGGGCGACCGCCCGCACCGACGCCATCGTCGACGGGTAGTCCATCCGGGTGGGTCCGACGACGCCGAGCGTGGCCCAGCTGTCCAGGGCCGTGCCGTAGCCGCTGGCCACCAGGGAGGTGGACTGCAGCTCCGCGTACGGGTTCTCGCGACCGATCCGGACGGTGACGATGTCGGTGGAGGTCGCCTCGCCCAGCAGCTTGAGGAGCACGACCTGCTCCTCCAGGGCCTCGAGCACCGGCCGCACGGTGGTCTCGAACTCGTCACCGAACCGGGTCAGGTTGGGCATCCCCCCGACCACCACGCGACTGGAGGCGTCGCTGCCGAGCATGTCCAGCAGGGTCGCGATGCATCCCTGTCCGATCGGCGAGATGGCGGCCGGCAGCTCCGCCAGCAGCTGGCCGAGGCGGGCGGCCGCGTGGGTGGAGACCTGCCCCACCGCCGCCGCGTTGAGCAGCGACCGGATCCGGGTCAGCTCGTCGTCGGTGTGCTCGATCTCCACGACACGCTGCTCGATCCGACCGGTGGACGTGATCAGGATGACCAGCAGCCGCTGGGTGGAGAGCGAGACCAGCTCGACGTGGCGGACCTCGGCGTGGCTCAGGGTCGGGTACTGCACGATGGCCACCTGCTGGGTGACCTGGGCGAGCAGCCGGACCGTGCGGTGCAGGATGTCGTCGAGGTCCACCGCCCCGGACAAGAAGGTGTGGATGGCCCGCTGCTCGGCCGGCGACAGCGGCTTGACCGAGCCGAGCCGGTCCACGAACAAGCGGTAGCCCTTGTCGGTGGGGATCCGGCCCGCGCTGGTGTGCGGCTGGGTGATGTAACCCTCCTCCTCCAGCGCGGCCATGTCGTTGCGGACCGTGGCCGGGGAGACCCCGAGGTTGTGCCGCTCGACGAGGGCCTTGGAACCGACGGGCTCCTGGCTGGAGACGTAGTCGGTCACGATCGCCCGAAGAACCTGCAGCTTGCGGTCGTCCACACCCTCTCCTCTGCTCGTCGTCACTCGGGGCTCCGCGGAGCCCCGAGGCTGGGGACAGGATCTTTGGCACTCCGACAGAGCGAGTGCCAGTCTAGTCACATGACCCAGCGACCCGGCCCCTTCCGTGGGGTGGCCGACCACGTCTACGTCTCGTCAGTGCCCTTCGCCGGAGGCGGCGACTCCGACGAGGTGAACGTCGGGCTGGTGGTGGGCACCGAGGGGGCGGTTCTGATCGACGCCGGCGCCACGCCGGAGCAGGGTCGCCAGCTTTGCGCCGAGGTCGCGGCGGTGACGGATCTGCCGGTCGTCGCGGTGGTGCTGACCCACGGGCACTACGACCACGCCTTCGGCGCCGGCGGCGTCGGAGCGCCGACGGTGATCGCGCACGAGGCAGTCGGGAGCTGGCTGGCCGGACCGGAAGCGGCCGCGGAGGCGGAGCGCCGGGATGTCGGGGCCGACGCCCTGGTCCGACCCGAGCGCCAGGTGGCCGTGGCGGCGGCGGTCGACCTCGGTGGTGGTGTCCGGGTCGAGGCGGTGCACCTGGGACGCGGTCACACCGACGGCGACCTGGTCGTCGTGGTCGCCACGTCCGACGTCGTCTTCGCCGGCGACCTGGTGGAGTCCAGCGGCCCGCCCGCGTACGGGCCCGACTCCTTCGCCCACGAGTGGCCGGCCACCCTCGACGGGCTGATCGGGCTGACCACGGACCGCACCGTGGTCCTGCCCGGGCACGGTGAACCACTGGATCGGGAGGCGGTCTTCGAGCAGCGGGGCCGGATCGCGGCCGTCTCCGGCGAGATCACCCGGTTGGCGGGTCTGGCCGTCCAGCCCGAGGAGGCCGAGCAGCGCGGCACCTGGGCGCTCCCCTTCACCGCCGTACGCGACGGGCTGGCAGCTGCCCTCGCCCAGGCACGGGCCGCCGATCCGCAACGACGGCTGCCGCTCGCCTGAGCAGGGACGATCTCGGACGAGGCGCCGATCGGGCACGATGACCCCATGGACGACGCAGGAATCTCGTGAACGAGCCACGCGCGGGACGTCCGGCGACCATCGCCGACGTGGCCGCCCGGGCCGGTGTCTCGCCGGCCACGGTGTCCCGGGTGATGAACGGCACCCGGGCGGTGGACCCGGAGATGACCGAACGGGTCCGGGCCGCCGCGGCCGCGCTCGACTACTCCCCCAGCCCCCTGGCGCGCAGCCTCGTGCTCGGCCGGACCAACACCGTGGCCGTGGTCGTGCCCGACCTGGGGAACCCGACCTTCCACGGGGTGCTCCGCGGACTCAGCCACGCCGCGGCCCGCAACGGCTACCACGTGCTGGTGGCCGACTCGGCCGAGTCGGTGAGTGCCGAGCTCGAACTGGCTCAGCAGACCCGCCGTCGCTGCGACGGTGTGGTCCTGGTGGCGCCGAGGATGGCGGAGCCGGATCTGGCGCACCTGCTCCGGACGCTGCAGCCGATGGTGGTGGTCAACCGCGAGCCGCTCGGCGAGCACCCGTCACCGGTGGTGACCGCGGACTACCGGCTGGGCCTGACCGACCTGCTGGAGCTGCGGTACGCCGACGGTCACCGCTCTCTGGCCTACCTGGCGGGCGCGCCGCAGAGCGCCTCCAACACCCGCCGGTTGGCCGCGCTGGCCGACTTCGAGGCGGCCCACCCCGACCTGGCCGTGCAGATCCGGCCCTGCGGGGTGAACTTCGCCGACGGCTACGATGCCGCGGGGGCGCTCGGGTCGGCCGGGGTGACCGGCGTGCTGGCCTTGCCCGCGCTGGTGGCGATGGGGCTGGTCAGCGCCCTCGGCGAGGCCGGGGTGCCGGTGCCGTCGGCGATGTCGGTCGTGGGCTTCGACGACATCCCCTTCGCCCGTTACGTCACCCCACCGCTGACCACCGCGGCCGTCCCGGTGACCGAGCTCGGCGAGCAGGCGTGGCAGGGCATGTGGGACCTGCTGTCGGGCGGTCCACCCCGGCGGACGGTGGTGCTCGACCCGCAGGTGGTGCGCCGCGGCAGCACCGGTCCGGCCACCCCCCGGACGACGACAGACGGCCCCTGACCTGCGGGCGTGGTGCAGGTCAGGGGCCGTCTGGCTCGGGGCCGTCTCGACGACGGGTCGGGACTACTTCCCGCCGGTGGTGGCGATGCCCTTGACCAGGAACTTCTGGCCGAACAGGAACACCAGGAAGAGCGGGATCAAGGTGATGATCGACATGGCGAACATGGCTCCCCAGTTGCTGCCGCTCGTCGCGTCCAGGAAGGACTTCAGGGCGACCGGCACCGTGTAGGAGTTCGGGTCGGTCAGGTAGATCAGCGGGGTGAAGAAGTCGCTCCAGGTCCAGATGAACGTGAAGATCGCGGTGGTGGCCAGCGCCGGACCCATCAGCGGGATGAGCACCCGGGAGAAGATCCGCCAGTGACCGCAGCCGTCGATCCGGGCCGCCTCGTCCAGCTCCCGGGGGATGCCCCGGATGAACTGCACCATCAAGAAGATGAAGAAGGCGTCGGTGGCCAGGAACTTGGGCAGGATCAGCGGGACGAACGTGTTCACCCAGCCCAGGTTGTTGAACAGGATGTACTGCGGCACCAGGACCACGTGGATCGGCAGCATCACCGTGACCAGCATGATCGAGAACCACAGCGTCTTGAACCGGAACTGCAACCGGGCGAACGCGTACGCCGCCAGGGAGCAGGCGAACAGGTTGCCCGCCACCGCACCGATCACGACGATCGCGGAGTTCACGATGTAGTGGCCGAACGGCTGGCTGAGGGCGAACCACCCTTCGGTGTAGTTCTCGATCACCAGGTTGTTCAGCCACAGCCCGGGGGTCCGGAAGATCACCTCGGTCGGTCGGAACGAGGAGACCAGCAGCCAGAGCAGCGGGTAGATCATCACGACGCTGGCGGCGATCAGCA
>JBMDXL010000338.1:0-6332 GCA_048594465.1 Microlunatus sp.
CGGGGTGCTGGCCGAGGGCCGACCGCTGGTCGAGTCCTACGCCCAGCTGCTGGCCACCCACACCGGGGTGGACCCGACGAGGATCTGGCGCTGGGCGTTCCTGGAACGGGTCTCGACCGGGCTGTACGTGCTCGGCTTCGGGTCGGAGGCGGTCGGCCGGCCCTTCCTCACGTCGGCGGAGCGCCTGCTCGACCCCTGACCGGCTGAGGCGGTTTCGTCAGTCGTCCACGGAGTCGCGGCCCGGTGCCAGCTGCTCCCAGTGGCCCTCGGAGACCACGGACACCACCCCGTCGACGACGGTGATGGCGGTCTGGTCGTCGATGGCGTACGCCGGACCGCCGATCTCGCCGACCCACTGACGGGCGCGGGCGAGGGTGTTGCCCGGCCACCCGGGGTAGTCCAGGTGCGGGAAGATCGAGAAGTCGACCACGCCGAGGGCGCTGTCGTCCGGCGCTCCGGGCCACTGGACGAAGTGGTCGCCGATCCGTGGGGTCATCACCATGCTGCCGGCGCTCACACCGACCCAGACGAGCTCGGACAGGGACGGCAGGAGCGCGGCCAGACCCGATGCGCGCAGCCAGTGACCGAGGTAGGCGGCGTCGCCGCCGTCGACGAGCAGCACGTCGGCGTCGCGGACCCAGGGCTCCCAGCGCTCCTGGCCGATGCTGGGCAGTGCGGTCAGCTCGAGCACCCCGACCGACTTCCAGCCCAGATCGCTCAGCAGCCACGGCGGTCCGCCCACGACGAAGCCCCGGACCGACACCGGTCCGCAGTCGGGGTGGCCCCACTGCGCCGTCGGGATGCACAGCGCCGTCGACTCGGCGACGGGCTTGCCCAGCAGCTCGACCAGCGACGACCGGATGGTCTCGTTGGTGACGCCGCCGGAGGTGAGGAGAAGCTTCACGGTCCCTCCCAGGACGTGGTGGGTGAGCGCTCGGTGCGCACCTGTCTCCCTGGTGACCCGAGGGGGCGGCCGAAGTCATCGCCCGGCCGTCGGCACGGGTCGGCCGTCGACCGTCGCGACCGCCGTCACCGGCGCCGACCACTAGGATCGGCGCCACCCTGCCCCCTCGAGCGAAACCGGACGACCCTCGATGCCGCCTGCCAGTCGCACTCCGCACCGCCTGCGCGTGTCCGCGCTGGCCGCGATGATCAACCCGTCCTCGCAACGACTGGATGTGTGGCACCTGCTCGACGACGCCACCCAGCAGCTGGCCGCGGTGCACCGGGCCGGGCTGGACACGCACCTGGAGGAGAGCCGGGTCCGTCGGCAGCTGGACCGGCTGGACGCGTACGAGCGCTACTGGCTCTATCCGGGGCAGGAACGACTGGACCAGCTGCGCGAGCACTTCGACGCGATGGACACCGTGGAGCTGGCGGCGGCGGTCAACCTGGCCGCGCGGCTGCTCGAGGAGTACGGCGACCGGGCCGCCCTGTTCGACGACGCCTCGCCGCTGGAGGAGCAGGAGCTGGTGGCGCGGGCGTCGCAGCAGCAGTTCTACACGGTGCTGCTGGCCGACGACTCACCCCTGACGTCGCCCGACGGCCTGGCCGGCTCGCTGCGCCGGCTGCGGCGGCCGACCGACGAGGTCCAGTACGAGATCCTCCGGGTGACCAGCGTGGAGGACGCGATCACCGCCGTCGCGCTGAACGGGGAGATCCAGACCGCCATCGTCCGGCACGACCTGGCCCTGCGGTCCGAGGACCGGCTGCCGATCATGACCGGTCTGCTCGGCGTGGAGACGATCGAGGTGGCGACCGACCGGACGTACGACTGGGTGGAGTGCGGGCACTGGATCCGCGAGCTGCGGCCGCGGATCGACCTCTTCCTGCTCACCGACGAGTCGATCGTGGCCGGGGCCGAGGAGGCGCCGGGGGTGTTCGACCGCACCTTCTACCGGCTCAACGACGTCACCGACCTGCACTCCACGGTGCTGGCCGGCATCCGGGCCCGCTACACCACGCCGTTCTTCGACGCGCTCCGGGCGTACGCGGCCTCGTCGGTCGGTCAGTTCCACGCGCTCCCGGTGGCCCGCGGCGCCAGCATCTTCAACTCCCGCTCGCTCAAGGACATGGGCGACTTCTACGGCCGCAACATCTTCATGGCCGAGACGTCCTCGACCTCGGGCGGGCTGGACTCCCTGCTCGACCCGCACGGCGCCCTGCGGGACGCGATGGACAAGGCGGCGCTGACCTGGAACAGCCGGTCGAGCTACTTCGTCACCAACGGGACCTCGACGGCCAACAAGATCGTCGTGCAGTCGCTGACCCGGCCGGGCGACATCGTCCTGATCGACCGGAACTGCCACAACTCCCACCACTACGGGCTGGTGCTGGCCGGCGCCAACCCGGTCTACCTGGACGCCTACCCGCTGGAGGAGTACTCGATCTACGGCGCCGTGCCGCTGGAGACGATCAAGCAGACGCTGCTCGACCTGGAGGCCGACGGGCGACTCGACCAGGTGCGGATGGTGCTGCTGACCAACTGCACCTTCGACGGCGTGGTCTACAACCCCGAGCGGGTGATGGAGGAGGTGCTGGCCATCAAGCCTGACATCTGCTTCCTGTGGGACGAGGCCTGGTTCGCCTTCGCGGTGGCTGTCCCCTGGGTGCGGCAGCGGACGGCGATGGTGGCGGCCGAGCGACTGGAGAACCGGCTGGCCAGCACCGCGTACGCCGCCGAGTACGCCCGCTGGCGGGCGGAGATGGCCGACGTGCCCCGGAGCGAGTGGGCCTCCCACCGGCTGCTGCCCGACCCGCGCGCCCGGGTGCGCGTCTACTCCACCCACTCGACCCACAAGTCGTTGTCGGCACTCCGGCAGGCGTCGATGATCCACGTCCGGGACGCCGACTTCAACAAGCAGACCCGGGAGGCGTTCGGGGAGGCGTTCCTCACCCACACCTCCACCTCACCGAACCAGCAGCTGATGGCCTCCCTGGACCTGGCCCGCCGCCAGGTCGACA
Organism: Microlunatus sp.; assembly: GCA_048594465.1. Taxonomy (GTDB): domain Bacteria; phylum Actinomycetota; class Actinomycetes; order Propionibacteriales; family Propionibacteriaceae; genus Microlunatus. The sequence continues at coordinate 2,965 of JBMDXL010000338.1, forward strand.
TCGAGGGCTTCGCGATGGTGCGCTCGGCGTACAAGATGGCGCTGGCCTTCCGGCAGCGGGTCCGGGCCGACCGGCTGCTCAAGCAGTGGTTCACCATCCTCGACGAGGCCGCCCTGGTGCCGGACGAGTTCCGGCCCTCGGCCGACCCGGGCGCCGGGGGCACCCAGGTCGAGCGCTGGAACGCGTCCTGGCAGCACGACGAGTTCGTCCTCGACCCGACCCGGGTGACGCTCTACATCGGGCACACCGGGCTGAACGGCTACGAGTTCCGTGAGGACGTGCTGAGCAGCCGGTTCGGTATCCAGATCAACAAGACCTCCATCAACAGCGTGCTGCTGATCTTCACCATCGGCGTCACCTGGTCCTCGGTGCACTTCCTGCTGGAGGCGCTCCGCCGGGTCGCCGAGGACCTGGAGCGGGAGCGAGCCGCCGCCAGCCGGGCCGAGCTGCGACTCCAGGACGACAAGATCGCCGCCCTGACCACGAACCTGCCGGCCCTGCCCGACTTCAGCGATTTCGACCCGGCGTTCCGGGCCACGCCGACGTCGCCGGACGGTGACATCCGGCGGGCCTTCTACGCCGGATACGCCGACGAGGACAAGGAGTACGTACCGCTGCGCGCCGCCGCCGGCCTGCTCGAGCAGGGCCGGCGGCTGGTCTCGACCACCTTCGTCGTCCCGTACCCGCCCGGTTTCCCGGTCCTGGTGCCGGGGCAGAGCGTGTCCCGGGCCATCATCGAGTTCCTGATCCGGCTCGACGTCAAGGAGATCCACGGCTTCCGACCCGAGCTCGGGCTGTCGGTGTTCACCGAGGACGCGCTCCGCCGCCACGACGGAGCGCGCCTCAGTCGCCCTTGACGTTGACGATCTGCCGGAGCGTGTGCCGGATCTCGACCAGGTCGGCGGCGTCCGCCATCACCTGGTCGATGTCCTTGTACGCCCCCGGGATCTCGTCCAGGAACGCGTCCGTGTCCCGGTACTCGATCCCCGTCATCGCCGCCCGCAGCTCCTCGTGGGTGAACCGCTTCCGGGCCGCGGACCGGGAGAACTGCCGCCCCGCCCCGTGCGGGGACGACTGCAGGGCCACCGGGTTGCCGCGACCCGTCACCACGTACGACGCCGTGCCCATGGATCCCGGGATCAGCCCCGGCTCACCCTCCCGGGCCGAGATGGCGCCCTTCCGCGACACCCAGACGGTCGTGCCCCAGTGGGTCTCCTGGACGGTGAAGTTGTGGTGGCAGTTGATCCGCTCCTGCTCGACCACCGGCTCCCCGAGCCACTCCGCCAGCTGGCGCACGGTCCGGTCCATCATCTCCTCGCGGTTGAGCAGCGCGAAGTGCTGCGCCCACCGGAGCTCGCGCAGGTAGGCGGTGAACTCCGGCGTCCCCTCCACCAGGTAGGCCAGATCCGGGTCGGGCAGCTCGATCCACCACTGCTTCCTCAGGCGCTGGGCGATCGTGATGTGCCGGCTCGCGATCTTGTTGCCGACCCCGCGGCTGCCCGAGTGCAGGAACAGCCACACGGTGTCGGACTCGTCCAGGCTCACCTCGATGAAGTGGTTGCCGCTGCCCAGCGACCCGAGCTGCTGCCGCCAGTTGCGCGCGTACGTGGCCGGGTCGAACTGGGCCTTGTCGGCCCGCTCCTCGAGGTCGGCGACCCGCGGCTCGGCGGTGGCGACGATCTTCTTGTTGTACGCGCCGGCCGACGTCGGGACGGCCCGCTCGATCGACTGGCGCAGATCGCGCAGGACTGCTCCGCCGGCCACCCGCCGCTCGACGTCGGCGGCCGTGAACTGGGTCCGGACCGCGATCATCCCGCAGCCGATGTCCACCCCGACGGCCGCCGGCATCACCGCCCGCAGGGTCGGGATGACCGAGCCGACCGTCGCGCCCCGGCCGAGGTGGGCGTCCGGCATCAGGGCGAGGTGCGGGTAGACGAACGGCATGGTGGACGCGGTCCGGGCCTGCGCCTCGGTGTTGTCCTCCAGCAGGGAGGCCCAGCTGATGAGCTTGTCGGTGATCTTCTTCATGGTCGTGTCCTCGTCGTGGGGGTCTGCCGGTGGGGGTGCGTCGTCGCGCCGGCCGACCCTCGAGAGGACGTCGACCGGCTACCCGGGTTCGCGCACCGGTTGCGGACTCGTGGCCGGGCAGGGGGACACGTCGCGTCTGCCGAGGTGGCGATGCTGCACGCAGCTCATGGAACCGTGACTCCTCTCCCGACCGGTCGGCCGCCGTGGTGGTGGACCGGGCACGAGGGTAGCCCGCGCGACCCGCGGCGGGCACGGGGATTTCTGCTCGGCGGGGTGACGGGTACGCACCTCTCGCGGGTCGGAACGGGCGCGACACGCCGTCGACGTCGGCACGAGCAGCAGATTCCCGTCACGAACGATCTCGTCGGCTCGGCCGGGGGTCGCTGACGGGTGGCGCGACGGAACAGTCGTCAGGCGGTCGGGGGAGTCGGGTCGACCGCCTGACCTGTGGGCTCGCCCAGGCGGATCAGCTCGTCGCAGTGGTCGATGATCACGCCGGGGTCGTTGGCCAGCAGGACCGCGGAACCCTCCTCCTGGACGGCGCGCAGCACCTGGTCCACCAGCTCGACGCTGTCGGGGTCCAGCTCGCTGGTCGGCTGGTCCAGCACCAGCAGCGTGGGCCGCCGCACCAGGGCGCGGGCCAGCGCCACCCGCTGCTGCTGACCGCCGGAGAGCTGCTCGACCAGGTTGTGCCAGGTCGCCGGGGCCAGGGCCAGGGCACCCAGCTGCTCCTCCGCCCGGCGGACCGAGGGCCGGTTGCTGCCGTCGCGACCGGCGAGCAGGGCGACCAGCACGTTCTCCACCGCCGTCAGGGTCCCGATCAGACGGTGGTCCTGACCGAGGTAGCCGACCCGGTCGGGGGTGGGGGCGGCGCCCAGCGGCCGGCCACCGACCGTCAGGGTGCCGGCGGCCGGAGGGCGCAGCCCCGCCACGGTGGTCAGCACCGCGGTCTGGGCCGCGCTGGAGGGTCCAACCACGCCGACCCGGCTCCCGGGTGGCAGGTCGAGGTCCAGGTCGGTCAGCACGTCGTGCGTCGAGCCGGAGCCGGCGGGGCCGGACCGGACACGCAGTCCGCGGATCGACGCCCCCGGGTCGCCGGGCCCGTGCTCGGTTCGCTCGTCGGATCGGCTCACGACTGCTCCTGCCCCGCCGCGGGGCGGCGCCGGATGGTGATCACGTCCGGGGAGTCGGCGGCGACGACGACGGTCGACCCGGCCGGCCAGGCAGCCATCAGCTCCTCGGGCAGCTGCACCGAGCCGTCGGCGCCGATCACCGCGTACTGGTCGTGCCGCTGCCCCTCGGCCCCGACCCGGCCCTCCCGCATCCGCACCATCCGCTGC
>JBMDXL010000339.1:0-3275 GCA_048594465.1 Microlunatus sp.
AGGCGGCGATGGCCGAGCGCGAGGCCGAACGTCGGGCCGCCGACCCGGCCGAGCTCGAGCGGCTCGAGCTCGAACGTCTGCAGGCCGAGCTGGCGGAGCTGGAGCGGGTTGAGGCTGCGGAGCGGGCTGAGCGGGTCGAGTCCGAGCGTGTGGCGGCGGAGCAGGCCGAGTCCGAGCGTGAGGCGGCGGAGCAGCCCGAGTCCGAGCGCCAGGAGCAGGAGCGCCTGGAGCGGGGACGCGCCGAGGCGGAGTGGCTGGAGGGTGAGCGCCGGGCCCGCGATGAGGCCGAGCGGGCGGAAGCAGAGCGTGCGCAGCAGGCCCTGGACGACGCCGACCGGATCGAGCGGGAGCGCCAGGCAGCGGCCGCCCGGGCCGAGGCCGAGTGGCTCGCCGGTGAGCAGCGCGCCCGCGAGGAGCAGGCCGCAGCGGCCGAAGCCGAGTCCGGTCGTCAGGAGGACCGGCAGCCACCCGGGCCGGAGCCCGAGCCGGTCCAGGTGCAGCCGGCCGCTCAGTCCATCGAGCCGGCCACGGTGGGTGACCAGCCGGTCGAGACCGCTCCACGGGAACCGCAGCGGGTGGAGACCGCCCCGGCCGAACCCGCGCCTGTCGTGGTGGAGCCGCTGGAGGCAGAGCGGGTCGTCGAGCCGGTACCCGAGCAGACAGACTCTCGTCCCGAGCCCGAGCCCGAGCCCGAGCCCGAGCCCGAGCCCGAGCCCGAGCCCGAGCCGGCGGAGGACGAGCTGGACCACGTCCACCGTCTCTGGCAGGAGGCGAAGAGCCGGGGCGACCGCAAGGAGGCGCGCGCCCTCAACGAGCGCGTGGTCGAGCTGCTGCGGCCGCGGTCCGAGCAGGATCTGGCCGAGCACGGGCCGCGGCTGCTCTACGCCCTGGAGGAGCTGTCCAGCGCGCGGCTGCGCGGCGGCGACCTGTGGGGGTCGCGCGCGCCGGCCAAGGAAGCCAAGGCACTGGCCAGGGCGCTCGGCCGCCGCTGACCCCGGCGGGGACGCTCGTGAGAGTGACGGAAATCGGCCTCTCAACAGGCTCACACCGGCGTGTCGCGCGGCGTGTCGCCGACGAGAGTCGGATGTCCGTCATTCGCTGGTTCAGCCCGGCGCTCCGGGCTCTCGCTCAGCCGGCGCCGACCACGGTCACCGGGATGATCTCGGTCCGCGCGATCGCCTGCTCACGCAGACCCGCCAGCGCCATCCGGCGGGGGTCAGCCTGGTAGCTCTCCAGGGCCGACGCATCCGGCAGCTCGATCACCTGCACCTCGTACGGCTGATCGTGGTCTCCGCCTGCCCGCCGGACCCGGGAGACCACGCTGCCGCCGTGCTCCGGGATCAGCGCCAGCACCGCGTCCTCGTACGTGGCGAGCCGGTCCTCCTGCCCGTCGACCGGCCAGAGCAGGACGCAGAGGGTGAGGGGCATCGCGTCAGCCTACGAGCCGGCCGGGCGCGGGTGGTGGGTCGGCGGCGCGGTCCAGCGGAGCAGGTAGCGGTAGTGCAGGCCGTACCGCCAGTGCGCGCCGGGTAGCAGCGATCGGGCGGCGCGACGCACGTCGGCGTACGTCTCGACGGGCTCGGCGACCGGCACGCCGATGTCGCACTGCTCGTTGCGCCACCGACCGATCAGGCGGTTGAGCGGGATGCTCAGGGCGCCGCGGACGTAGTCGGCCACGCTGTGGTCGCGGGCCAGACCGACCACCACCAGCACGCCGCCCGGGGCGAGCAGCGCGGTGGTCCGCCGCAGTCCGGGGACCAGACCGAGATGGTGCAGGCTGGCCACGAGGACCACCGCGTCGAACGGAGCCGTCGGCCCGTAGTCGCGGACGTCCTCCTCCACCACCGTGACCGACGGCAGATCGGCCACCCGGGCCCGGGCGAGGGCCGCGGCGGCCGGATCGGGTTCGAGTCCCACGACCTCGCCGCTCGTCGGCGCGAGACGCTCCAGCAGCAGACCGTCACCGCACCCGACGTCGAGCACCCGCCCTCGCCGGCCCAGCACCCGGAGGATCCACGGGTGGTAGGCGGTGTTGTGGTTCCAGTAGGTCGGTGGGGTGGACAACGGGCGCTCCGATCGGCAGGCGGCTGGCGATGAGCCCAGCCTGCCCTTGGACGGCTCCCCTATCGTGGAGGGTCCGGTACCCACCCCTGCGGGTGCCCGAGCAAGGAGTTCTGATGGGCATGTTGGGAAAGCTGGCCAAGGGCGCCGTCGCCGCCAAGATCATCCAGATCGCCTCCCGTGAGCTGCAGAAGCCCGAGAACCAGGCCAAGATCCGTGACGGTCTGAGCAAGCTCGGCAAGAACGTCCGCCCCCGCTGATCACGACCCGGACTCAGCGACGGGCCCGGGCACGAGGATCTCTCGACCTCGGGATGAACCCCCGGTAACGGGTCGGTCCCGACCGTCTCCGGGCCTGGATCGTGACGTTCTCGCGGGTTACGGTGTGACGACTGTGACCAGTGGGACGACGAGGGCGGACGCATGACGGTACGGGCAACGACGACGACACACCGTGACGGTGGGTTGCGGTTGCGCGCTCTCGGCGCCCTGGCCGCGGCGGTGACGCTCGGTCTGATCGCGTCCGGCTGCGGCCAGATCCCGGCCGACCAGGCCGCGCCGGCCCCGGACAGCCAGGTCTCCGCGCCGGTCTCTCCCACCGCGCCGGCCCAGCCGTCCACCGCCGTCCCCTCGCCCTCGGCCACGACCGAGGGCCCGTCCGTCGGACCCACCACCAAGCCCGCCCCGACCACGGTCCCGGCGATGCTGCAGAAGGGTGACAAGGGCACCAAGGTCCGCGAGCTCCAGCACCGGCTGCGCCAGCTCGACTGGTACACCGGTTCGATCACCGGCACGTACGGTTCGGGCACCGTGACCGGCGTCAAAGGCTTCCAGGAGAAGCGGAAGCTCGACCGGACCGGCGCCGTCGACAAGACCACCTGGTCCAAGCTCACGTCGATGACCCGTAAGCCGACCGACGACGAGATGCACAACCGTCTCGTCCCCGGTCCCGCCATCCTGTCCCAGGGCGACTCCGGTGATCGCGTCCGCGGCCTGCAGGCGCGGCTGAAGCAGATCGGCTGGTTCTCGGGCAGCGTGACCGGGTCGTACGGCTCGATGACGGTCAGCTCGGTCAAGGGCTTCCAGGACAAACGGGCCATCCCGGTCACCGGCGAGGTCGACCAGCGCACGATGGACCGGCTGACCGCCATGACCCGGACCCCGAGCGATGACGAGCTGCACAACCGCACCCCCAAGCCGTCGGCGGCCGGACTC
>JBMDXL010000034.1:0-2632 GCA_048594465.1 Microlunatus sp.
GTTGGCGATGAACCGCTGGAAATCCTCCGGCGACAGGCCGGTCCCGCCGTGCAGCACGACCGGCTTGTCGGTCAGCTTGCCGAGCTCGGTGACCCGATCGAACTGCAGGACGGGGGAGGACTTGTACATCCCGTGGGACGTACCCAGGGCCGGGGCCAGCAGGTCGGTGTTCGTGTCGTCGGCGACCTCGACGATCTTGTCGTTGCTGTAGGAGTGCGTGGCCTCGTCGCTGCCTACGCCGTCCTCGACGCCGACGATGTTTTCGATCTCGGACTCCACCCCGACGCCGGCGGCGTGGCACTCCTTGACGACCTCGCGGGTCTCGTCCCACGCCTGCTGCAGCGGACGATCCGAGGCGTCGAACAGCACCGACGACCAGCCGTGCTCGATGACCTCGGTGATCACCGCACGGTCCGGGCAGTGGTCCAGGTGCAGCGCGACCGGCACGGACACCGCACCCGCCGCGTTCTTGTAGATGCCGGCGATGATCTCGGCACCCATGCTCTTCACCGTCTTGACGGAGGTCTGCAGGATGATCGGCGACTGCGCGGCCTCGGCCGCGGCGATGATCGCCCGCATCGACAGATCGTCGACGATGTTCACAGCGGGAACGGCGTACCCGTCCCGCTTCGCCGCAGCGACGAGCTCGACGGTGTTCGCGATGGTCATGGCGGTCCTTCGGTCGGGGTGAGGGGTGGCTCACCCAGGTCGGTCAACGAGGAAGCGTGTGGTGTGGCTGATCTCGGGTGTCACACAGGGCAGGAACCGTGAGGTGCGCTACCGCCCTGGCTGGCGTTGCTGTTCATCCTAACGAGCCTGTCTGGACTTGTATAGGCAACTTTCCCGATCAGTCATCCGGCGGTCATCAGACTGTCAAACGCGGGGGCCGGTCAGCGCCCTGACCGGGCTCGGACCTCCCGCACCTCGCGCACGATGGACAGGAAGTTGTCGACGTTCACGCCGAAGCGCGCCATGAACAGGCCGTCCGGTACCGCATCCTGCCGTGAGCCGGCCGCGTCCGCGACCGCAGAGTAGGTGCCCGGCTGGGCGCTACCGCCGTAGACGACCCGGGCGCCCGAAGTGCGCTCGGCGATCATCGAGCGCACCGTGGCCACCGCGTCGGCGACATGGTCGGCGGGGGCGGGCTGCGGCTGGCCGATGGCCCAGGCCGGTTCATAGGCGACCAGGAGATCGGATCCTTCCGGCAGGCCCGAGAGCCAGGCGTCGAACTGCTGGGCCACCGCCGTCGCGGGGGAGATCGACTGCTCGGCCTCGCCGACGACGATGATCGGGGTGAGACCGGCCGCCGCCGTCACGGCCACCTTGCGCGCGACCAGTTCGTCGTCCTCGCCGAAGTACCGCCGACGCTCCGGGTGACCGGCCATGACGAACCTGCAGCCCATCTCGGCCAGCAGGTCCGCGCTCACCTCGCCGGTGTAGGCACCGGGTCCGTAGACAGAGACGTCCTGCGAGCCGACCAGACCGCCGCCCCGGCCCAGGGTCTCGAGGAAGACGGGGATGAGCGGGAACGAGGGACAGCAGAAGAGGCCGGTGGCACCCTGCGGGTCGGAGGCGACTTCGGCGAGCACCCGCGGGCCCCATTCCTGTGCCTGGGCGAGCGAGAAGTAGCTCTTGGAGCTGCAACCGACGAGTGTTTCGGGGAGCACGGCGGAGGGTTCCCTTCCAGAGGCGGGCGACGGCCGCCGACCGGGGGTCGACAGCAAGTGCACCTATCTTGTTCAATCATGTACACACAAGCAACAGCGGATCCCGGGACCGGGTGACCCACGCACAGACGCGTGACGGTGGAAAGGCTTGATCGATGGATGTTCTCGACCGCCCCTCTGTGGAGCAGCTGCAAGGCGCCCACTTCGACGTAGCTGTCATCGGAGCCGGTATCAACGGCGCCGCCGTGGCCCGGGACGCCGCCACCCGGGGTCTGTCCGTGCTGGTGGTGGACAAGGCCGACATCGGGTCGGGCACGTCCAGCTGGTCCAGCCGGCTCATCCACGGTGGCCTGCGCTACCTCGAACACGGCGAGCTGCGGCTGGTCTACGAATCGCTGCACGACCGCGAGAAGCTGCTGCACATCGCCCCGCACCTGGTCACTCCGCTGCCCTTCGTGGTGCCGCTGTACAAGCACAACCACAAGCCCGGCTGGATGTTCCGGATCGGGATGTACCTCTACGACACGCTGTCGCTGCGCAAGTCGGTGCCCCGTCACCGCCGCCTGGACCGCAAGGCGATCAAGGTGGAACTCGGTTCGCTGAACCCCGAGGGCCTGTCCGGTGGTCTGCGGTACTACGACGGCCAGGTAGTCTTCGCCGAGCGGCTCGTGCTCGAGACCCTGATCTCGGCGGTCGAGGCGGGTGCCCGGTTCTTCACGTACGCGGAAGCCTCCGTCGCGGTCTCCGGCGGACGGGTCACCGGTCTGAAGGTGCACGACCAGCTCACCGGTCAGCAGTTCGACGTGCACGCCTCCGTCGTCGTGAACGCGGCCGGCCCGTGGGTCGACGAGGCGGGTGCCGGCCTCCAGCTGGACCGGATGATCGGTGGCACCAAGGGGACCCACCTGGTGGTCGATCCCTTCCCCGGGGCTCCCGACGTGGCGCTGTACTACGAGGCCCGGTCC
>JBMDXL010000340.1:0-3089 GCA_048594465.1 Microlunatus sp.
CAGGGTGCGCAGGCCGTCGGTCCGGTCTCGGCCGCACCGTACGGGTCGGCCGGCATCCTGCCCATCAGCTGGGCCTACATCGCGATGATGGGCGGCGACGGTCTGCGCAGCGCGACCCAGCACGCGCTGCTGGCGGCCAACTACGTGGCCACTCGGCTGGCCGAGCACTACCCGGTGCTCTACACCGGGCGGAACGGGCGGGTGGCGCACGAGTGCATCCTCGACCTGCGGCCGTTGACCCGCTCCAGCGGCGTCACCGTCGACGACGTGGCCAAGCGGCTGATCGACTACGGGTTCCACGCGCCGACGATGAGCTTTCCGGTGGCCGGCACCTTGATGGTCGAGCCGACCGAGTCGGAGAACCTGACCGAGCTCGACCGGTTCTGTGCGGCGATGATCGGCATCCGCGCCGAGATCGACCGGGTGGAGAACGGCGACTGGCCGGCCGACGACAACCCGTTGGTCAACGCCCCGCACACCCAGGCCCGGCTGCTGGCCGACGAGTGGCCGCACCCCTACCCGCGCCGACTGGCCGCCTTCCCGACCGGACTGCACGCCGGGCCCATCTCCGCCCGGGGAGCCGACAAGTACTGGCCGCCGGTGGGCCGGATCGACGGCGCGTTCGGTGATCGCAACCTGGTCTGCACCTGCCCCCCTCCGGAGGCGTTCGAGGACTAGTCCGCGCCGTCTTCGCCCTCGTCGACGGCGTCGGAGTGGTCGACCCCGGCGATGTCGTCGATCCGCTGGGCCATCTCCAGGTCGGCCCGGGTCAGACCGCCCTCGGAGTGCGAGGACTGCACGAGGGTGACGGTGTTCCAGCGGATGTCGATGTCGGGGTGGTGGTTGCGCTGCTCGGCCACCCGCCCGATCTCGTTCACCAGGTCCAGTGCCGCGACGAAGTCGACGAGCTCGATCGAGGTGGAGATCGAGGTCTTGTCCTCGCTCAGCGTCCACCCGGGCAGGGCGGTCAGCCACGCGGTGATCTCTGACTCGGTGAGAAGCGTCATGGGACCAGCCAACGGTGCCGTCCGCACGGTGTCAATGCCGCGGCACGACGTCGGTCCGAGCACTAGCCTCACTGCGTGACCTCCACCGCTGTCAGCTCCCGTCTGGGCGTCGTGCTGTGCGGGCTGTCGGCGATCGCCTTCGCGCTGCTGGGTCCGTTCGGCATCCCGGCGTTCGCCACCGGAGCCAGCGTGAACACCGTGATCGGCTGGCGCTTCCTGCTGTCCGCGGCCGCCGTCTGGCTGATCGTCCTGGTGACCCGTCGACCGGTGGGACGGGGCCGAGCCGTCGGGCAGCCGCTGGTGATGGGCGCGGTGCTCTACGCCACCCAGAGCGGTCTCTACTTCCTCGCCCTGCAGCGCCTCACGGTCGGGCTCACCTCGCTGCTGCTCTACACGATGCCGGTGATGGTGGTCCTCGTCAGCGTGGCCACCCGCCGCGAGCGAGCGGACGTCCGGGTGCTCGCCGCCCTGACGCTGGCCGTGGGCGGCGTCGGTCTCACCCTGCTGGGGCCCGGGGTCGGGGCGGTCTCCGGTCTCGGGGTGCTGTTCGGTCTGGCCTCGGCGGTGGTCTACACGGTCTACTTCTTCGGCATGGACACGCTGCCCGACGCCACCGACCGGGTCACCGCGACGGCGCTGATCTGCACCGGTGCCGCGGCCGCCCACGTCGTGGTCGGGAACCTGCGCGGCGTCTTCGACTGGCGGCCGCCGGCCGACCTGATGATCTGGGTGGTGGCGATGGCCGGGGTCAGCACGGTGCTGGCCATGATGCTGCTGCTGACCGGCATCCGGGGGGCCGGCGCCTCGCGGGCTTCCGTGGTGTCCTGCCTGGAGCCGATCACCGCCGTCATCCTCGGGGCGTCACTGTTCGCCGACCCCTTCGGTCCCGTCCAGTGGCTGGGCACGGTGGGGGTGGTGGCCGCGGTGGTGCTGCTGGGGTTGCGCACGGATCCGGCGGCGGCCCGCGTGGCCGAGCCCGAGTCGATGGTCGTTCGGTAGGTTCGTCCACGATGACGGTGCGGGACGAGATGGGCCAGCGGGCCCGGCAGCGCGCGGGAGAGGTCCGGGTCCGGGCCGAGCGCGTGCAGACCAGGGTCGAGCGGATCCTGCAGATCAGCTGGATCGCCCACATCCAGCGGACCGTTCAGCGCTACAACGGCCGCTTCGGCTTCCAGTTCGGGGCCGGGGTCGCGTACTTCTCGGTGTTCGCGATGGTGCCGGTGATCATGGTCGGCTTCTCGGTGCTCGGCTTCTTCCTGGTCGAGCTCCGACCCGACCTGATCGTCGCCGTCTCGGAGCTGATCGTCGGTCAGATCAAGAACGTGAACCCCGACACCTTGGCCGCCCTCCAGTCCGCCATCCTGTCCGCCCTGCAGAACTACACCTCGATCGGGATCGTCGGACTGGTCACGGGTCTCTACAGCGGCGCCGCGTGGATGGGCCACCTGCGCAACTCCATCGACGCCCAGTGGCGGACCGACTTCGACGCCGAGCGGGTCACCCAGTTCTACCCGCTCAAGGTGGCCCTCAACCTGATGCGGATGGCCGGTCTGCTGGTGGCCATCGTCGTCACGTTCGGTCTGGCCACCCTGTCGACCACCTTCGCCCGGAGCGTGGCCACCTGGCTGGGCTTCGGGGACACCTGGCTCACGTCGGTGCTGCTCCGGGTGCTGGCGCCGGTGCTGTCGCTGGTCGCGGGCTGGCTGACCTTCTGCTACATCTACCTCGTACTGCCCCGGGAGCGGGAGCGCGGCCGGGTCGTGATGGTCGCCGCGCTGCTGGGGGCCGTAGGGCTCGGCATCCTGCAGTACGGCAGCACGCTGCTGATCGGCGCGTTCGGTCGGAACCAGGCCGCGGCCGTCTTCGGGCCCCTGATCGTGGTCATGCTGTTCTTCAACCTGTTCGCCCAGCTCATCTTGATCCTGGCCGCCTGGATCGCGACCTGGGACGAGCCGGCCTTCCGTGAGCCGGACGAGGGCGTGGTGCGGTTCGCGCTGAGGCCGAGCTCCCCGGCGCCGGTCGAGCGACCGGTGGTGCCGGAGGAATCGGCCGTGCGCGCCGTACGGGTCGGTCTCGGCGCCG
>JBMDXL010000341.1:0-3134 GCA_048594465.1 Microlunatus sp.
GCCCTCTACGCCCAGCCGTTGTTGATCATGGGCGGGCTGGTGGCGGTCTACAACTACCTGGGGTTCCGGCTGGAGGGGCCGGGCTTCGGGCTGCCGGTGATCGCCGCCTCGCTGATCTTCGCCGCGTACGGGGCCGGCACCGTGTCCTCCCGGCTGGTCGGTCGGGGGGTGCCCCGCTTCGGCCGCCGGCCGGTGCTGATCACCGGTCTGCTGACCATGATCACCGGCACCCTGCTCACGCTCAGCGCGTGGCTGCCGGGCGTGATCACCGGGCTGGTGATCCTGACGGCAGGCGCCTTCGTCGTGCACGCCGTCGCGTCGGCCTGGGTCGGGCACCACGCCCACGTCGGACGGGCCCAGGCCACCGCGCTCTACAACGTCTCCCTCTACACCGGATCGGCCGTCATCGGCTGGGTGGCGGGTCTCGGCTGGGTCGCGTTCGGGTGGTCGGCCACCGTCGGGGTGGTGGTCGTCCTGGCGGCGATCGCCCTGCTGATCGCCGCAAGGATGCGCCCGGGCAGCCAGCCCCGGACTACTTCATCGAGTCGATGATCTCCCGCGTCTTGGTCGCACCGTCGGCCGGACTGGTCCGACCGAACAGCACCTCGGTGGCCGTGGCGGTGAACTCGGTGCTGAAGCCCGACGCGTTGGCCGGGGTGACCTGGGGCGGCGGCACCAGCTCCGGCGTCACCGCCCGGGAGAAGTCCAGCGCCACCTTGGCCTGAGGATCCAGCAGCGGAGCGATCTCCTCCTGCACCGCCGGGATGGCCGGGATCCCGCGCTCGGTGGTCAGCACCGTGGTGGCCGCCGGGTCGGTGAGGAGGAAGTCGATCAGCTTCGCGCTCTCCGCCGGGTGCTCGGAGCGGGAGGCGATCGACCAGTACATCGAGGCCTTGTTGACCATCTTCGGCGACTCGCCGCCGGCCTGGGCCGGGATCCGCAGCAGCTTCAGCTCGTTCCCGCTGGCCGCGGCGAAGGCGGAGATCTGGGTGTGGAAGAGCAGGTGGAAGGCGGACTTGTTGGTGGCGAACGTCGAGGCGTCGAGCGCGGCGGAGGCGTTCTCCACCTGCAGCGACGCGGCCGGTGCGGCCTTGGTGGCCACCAGCTTGTTGGCGTACTCGAAGTAGCTCTGCAGGGTGCCCTGGCTGGCTCCGGGACCGTCGGTGGGCCAGACCTCCTCGCCCTTCTGCCGGGCCCAGATGCCGAGCTCGGCCGCGCCGACACCGAATCCGTCGATGCCGTACACGCCGTCGTCACCGAGCTCGTCGGTCACCGTGGCCGAGACCTCGGCCAGGTCGTCCCAGGTCCAGGTCGTGTCGTCGGGCATGGCCACGCCCGCCTTCTCCAGCACGCTCGGGTTCACCGCGATGGAGAAGTTGGCCACCCCGATCGGGGCGCCGACCTGCGTGCCGTCCACCTTGCCGGTGTCCAGCACCGTGGCGTCCATGGCCGACAGGTCGAGGTCGTCCCCGAGGCTGCCGAGGTCGGCCAGGGCCCCGCGTGTCCCGTACGCGGCGATGTAGGACTCGTCCATCTGCACCACGTCCGGGGAGTCGTTCGCGGCGGTCGAGGTGGCCAGCTTGTCCCAGTAAGCGCTCCACTCGCTGTTCTCCACCGACACGTTGATGCCCGGGTTGGCGGCCTCGAAGGCGTCCACCGCCTCCTGGGTGAGCCGCAGGCGCGAGTCGTTGCCCCAGGTGGAGACGCGCAGGGTGACACCACCCTCGCCGGAGTCCTGACTGCCGCTGCCCGGCGCGCACGCGGCCGCGAGCACGCAGACCAGGGCGATCACGGGCGCGAGCACCAGCCGGTACGTCGGCGGGCGACCGCCACGCTGCGGTCGGAGGGGTGAGGTCATGATCAACTGCCTTTCTCGGTCAGCAACGGGGATCGCGCTCACGGGCGGGACGCGACCAGACGGGCGGTGACGGCGTCGGCCGGAAGGCCACCGTCGAGGCGGGTGTAGTGCGGGTGGCCGGGGACGAGCTCCCGGCGGTGCACGACCTCACCGGTGAGCGAGGACGCGTAGACGGCGGTGACCAGCTCCAGGGTCGGGCGGGTGGAGGCCAGGGTGGTCTCGTGCGGCCGACCGGCCAGCAGGTCGTCGACCAGCCGGTCGATCTGGGCGGCGTGGTTGCTCGGCACCTCGGCACCGGTGTGCTCGCGCCACGGGTCGGCACCGGTGGCCGACGCGCCGGTCGGGCCGCCCTCCCCCGGGTCGCGTCCGTTCGCCGCCGCGGCCGCCGCGTCGGGGGCCGGGGTGAAGGACCAGTCGGTGTCGCGGTAGCCGTAGACGTGGTTCACCTCGAGCGTGCCGGCGGTGGTGTCGACCCGGATCCGGCTGAGCTCGCGCGGCGACAGCAGACTGGTCACGATGGTGCCCACTGCGCCGCTGTCGAAGGTGATCATGGCCAGCGACACGTCCTCGAACTCGACCGGGCGGGCCAGTCTGGACGACTGGGCCCGGACCGAGGACCAGGGACCCAGCAGGTGCAGCAGCAGGTCGATCTGGTGGATGCCGTGGCCCAGGGTCGGACCACCGCCCTCGCCGGCCCAGTTGCCGCGCCACTCGGGCAGGAAGTAGCTGTCCGGTCGGTACCAGAGCGTCTCGCACACGGCGACCTGCGGGCGTCCGAGCGCCCCGTCGATCAGCAGCTCGTACGCCTTGCGGGCCCCGGAGCCGTGCCGGTGCTGGAAGACGCCGTAGATGCTCCCTCCACTGGCCCGGTCGGCGGCCAGCAGGGTGTCCAGGTCGGCCAGGTTGGCGGTGGGCGGCTTCTCCAGCAGCACCGAGCGGTCCCGGGCCAGCAGCTCCAGCGTGGGCTCGACGTGCCGTCCCGGCTGGGTGGCCACGGTGACCAGGTCCGGCTGCTGGTCGATCAGCTCACCGATCGAGCCGTACGCCGTCGTGCCGTACTCGTGGGCGTACGCCTCGGCGCGCTCGGGAATCAGGTCGACCACCCCGACCAGGTCGACGCGGGGGTGGGCGACGTAGGCCCGGGCGTGGGAGTTGCCGATCCCGCCGCAGCCGACGATGCCGACCCGCAGCCGCCGGGAGCTCGTGGACCCCGTCACCGGGCGAACCCACCGCGGACGGCGTCGCGCTGGGCCTGCAGGGCCAACCGCATCACCGC
>JBMDXL010000342.1:0-1807 GCA_048594465.1 Microlunatus sp.
ACCACGATCAGGATCATCACGCGCAGGGCGCGGCGATGGTGGGCTCGATCGGCGGCGCTGACGGGCGCGGCGCTGTGGCGATGACTGTGTGACACGCCCGGTCAGCCTACGCTGTGGGCATGGCCTCACCCGGCAAGCGGCTCACCGCGGCGCCGTCCCCCCGACGCTCGGCCGGTCCGACCCCTCGGCTCACACCGCGCGGGTGGGCCGTGGCGACCGCGGTGGCGACGCTGATCGTGGCTCTGCTGGCGGCCACCATCGGCTCGCTGACCCCCGGGATCCCGGGCACGGAGCGCCGGCCCACCGTCGCCGTTCCGCCCGCGCCCGACCCGGGCGGCTCCACCTCGGCCGCCACGACCGGGGCCGCGCCCGACGGGTCGGCCCCGGCGGCCACCGGTCCCTCCTCGGCCGGGTCCTCGTCGGTCGGGACGCCGCGGGCGAAGCCGAGCCCGTCGGCCACCCCGGTGCCCCGCAGCGGGCCGGGCACCTACGTGCGGGCCACCACCGACCTGCCCGACCCGAAGCGACAGGGCCGGGTGATCCGGTACGCGGTCCAGATCGAGAAGACCGTCCCGCTCGATGCCGACGAGACCGCCCGGATCATCCACCAGACCCTCAACGACCCGCGCGGCTGGGGCCACGACGGATCGGTGTCGTGGATCTTCGTCCCCTCCGGACGGGTGGACGTCACCGCCTACCTGACCACCCCGGGGACCACCGACGAGCTCTGCGCCCCACTCCGGACCCGTGGCGAGCTGTCCTGCCGCAACGGCGAGAAGGTCGCGCTCAACGCGGTCCGCTGGACCCGGGGCGTGCCGCACTTCCAGGGCGACCTGACCACGTACCGGCAGTACCTGGTCAACCACGAGTTCGGTCACTTCCTCGGCTACGACCACGTGTCGTGCCCGGGCAAGGGACGGCCGGCCCCGGTGATGGTGACCCAGACCGTCGGGCTGCAGGGCTGTGTGAAGAACCCGTGGCCGAAGGTGGCGGCGACCTGAGCGTGGCCGGTCTCGAGCGACGGTGGCGCCCGGGGCGGGCGCTGCACTGGGGTGTCCTGCTCGGCGCGCACCGGCGTGGGCCGGGCGATCCGACCCACCGGCGGATCGGTGCGGGCGCGGACCAGCGCTGGTGGCGGGCCACCCGGACCCCGGTCGGACCGGCGCTGCTCGCCCTGCGGGCCTCGGCCGGTGAGGTGGTCGCGCGAGCGTGGGGCGAAGGGGCCGACCACGCGCTCGACCGGCTGCCCGCGCTGCTGGGCGCCGAGGACGACCTCGACGGTTTCGCCCCCGCCGACCCGCTGATGGCCGAGGCGGTCCGGCGCTCGCCCGACCTGAGGCTGGGACGCACCGACGCGGTCTGCGAGGCGATCATCCCCGCGTGTCTGGAGCAGGTGGTGACCGGCAAGGAGGCGTTCCGCGCGTTCCGGCTGCTGGTCACCCGGTACGGCGAGCCGGCGCCCGGGCCGGCGCAGGACCCGGACTCGCCCGCGGACCGGATGATGGTGCCGCCGACCCCGCAGCAGTGGGCGGCCATCCCCAGCTGGGACTACCTGAACGCGGGCGTCGAGCAGCGGCGGTACCGCCCGCTGATCACCGCGGCGCGGCGCGGCACCGCGCTGGAACGCACGCTGACCCTCGACCACGCCGCCGCCGACCGTGCCCTTCGCTCACTCCCCGGCATCGGCCCCTGGACCTCCGCCGAGACCCGGCAACGCGCCCACGGCGATCCCGATGCGTGGTCGATCGGCGACTACCACGTCGGCGACGCGATCACCCACGCCTACACCGGCGCCAAGCGCGGCGAC
>JBMDXL010000343.1:0-2779 GCA_048594465.1 Microlunatus sp.
CGCTGGTCGGCGGCTTCGTGGGCCCGTCGCTGACCGGGGTGCTGGACCCGTACGCCCAGACCGCCGAGGTGGGCGAGGCCAGCCACGGGATCGCGCTGTGGCACGGGTTCACGGCTCCGCTGGCCATGTCGGCGCTCGCCCTCGGCGTCGGCGTGCTGCTCTTCGTCCGGCGCCGCTGGATCGGTCGGGTGCAGGCCACCTTCCCACGGACCCAGGAGGCGGAGGAG
Organism: Microlunatus sp.; assembly: GCA_048594465.1. Taxonomy (GTDB): domain Bacteria; phylum Actinomycetota; class Actinomycetes; order Propionibacteriales; family Propionibacteriaceae; genus Microlunatus. The sequence continues at coordinate 228 of JBMDXL010000343.1, forward strand.
GTCTACCAGTCGGTGATGCGGGGGATCGACCGGTCCGCCGTCGAGGTCACCGCCGTCACCCAGCGCGGCTCGCTGCCCATCTACCTCGGTACCATCCTGCTCGTGCTGGTGGTGCTGCCCGGCTCGGTGCTGCTCACCCTGCCGGCCTGGCCGAGCTCGCTACGGCCGTGGGACACCCCCGGTCAGGTGCTGGTCGGGACCACCATGATCGTGGCGGCGGTGCTCGCCGCCAGCTCCCGCGGGCGGCTCAAGGCGGTCATCCTGGTCGGGGTCACCGGCTACGGCACCGCGCTGATGTTCCTGCTGCACGGGGCCCCGGACCTCGCCCTCACCCAGATCCTGGTGGAGACCGTCACTCTGGTCGTCTTCGTGCTGGTGCTGCGCAAGCTGCCCAAGTACTTCACCGACCGGCCGCTGCACTCCTCGCGCTGGTGGCGGCTGGTGATCGCCGTGCTGGTCGCCTTCACCGTGGTCTCGACGGTCTACCTGGCCGCCGGGGCGCGCGTGGCCACGCCCGTGTCCGAGGCGTTCTACGAGGCGGCGTACACGTTCGGGTACGGCAAGAACATCGTCAACGTCACCCTGGTCGACATCCGCTCCTGGGACACCCTGGGGGAGATCTCGGTGCTCGTGGTGGCCGCCACCGGCGTGGCCAGCCTGATCTTCATCCGGCGCCGCTACACCGAGCTGGAGCCGCCGGCCGGGGCCGGACGACCGCGGCGGCGCAGCTTCCGGCGGCCGGAGTCCGCGACGCCGAGCAGCGGCACCCAGGGACGGATGACCTGGCTCCGCGGCACCGAGCGGCTGTCGCCGATCAAGCGGTCGATCATCTTCGAGGTCGTCACCCGGCTGCTGTTCCCGGTGATGATCCTGGCCTCGCTGTTCTTCCTGTTCAGCGGCCACAACAACCCCGGCGGTGGGTTCGCGGGCGGTCTGATCGCCGGGCTGGCCCTGACCATCCGCTACCTGGCCGGTGGCCGGCACGAGCTGGACGAGGCCGCGCCGGTCGACGCCGGGCGGGTGCTGGGGATCGGGCTGCTGACCTCCGGTCTGAGCTCCCTCGCGCCGGTGCTGGTGGGTGGCCGGATCGGTCAGAGCTTCGACGTGGTCATCAACGCCCCGTACCTCAGCTTCCTGCCCACCCCCTGGGGGGACGTGACGCTGATGGGGGAGATCCACGTCGTCACCTCGGTGATCTTCGACATCGGCGTCTACCTGGTGGTGGTCGGGGTGATGCTCGATCTGGCCCGCAGCCTCGGGTCCGGCATCGACCAGCACGAGGAGGAGGACCGTACGCCGTCCCCGCAGGTCAGCGGCGCCCGGGCCCGGGCCGCGGCGCTGAGAGCGGAGCTGCATTCATGAGCTCTCTGTTCGACGGTCGCGCTCCGCGCGCCGTGCTCATCGGCTCCGCACCGTCTCACTCGTTCGCACGCGCTCGCGGACGACACGGTTCCGCGGCCGTCGGGTCGGCGCGTCGTCCGCGACCCCTTCTCTCTGCCGAGAGGCTGCGCCGATGAGCTCCAGCCTGACCCTGATGATCGTGTCCGGGGTGCTGATCACCGCCGGGGTCTACCTGATGATGGAGCGGTCGCTGACCCGGATCCTGGTCGGCGTGCTGCTGACCGGCAACGGGGTGAACCTGTTGTTCCTGATCGCCTCCGGCGAGCCGGGCGGGGCACCGTTCATCGGCACCGACCGGGGTCGCGACATCTCCGACCCGCTGCCGCAGGCGATGGTGCTGACCGCGATCGTGATCACCCTCGGCCTGACCGCCTTCCTGCTCACCATGGCCTACCGCAGCTTCCAGCTCAACGGCCACGACGAGGTGGCCGACGACGTGGAGGACCGGCAGATCGTCCGGCTGGCCGAAGCCGACCTGGCCTCGGCGTCGTTCGACGAGGACGACCGGTCGCTGCCCTCGGAGGACGACTCGGAGCCCGATCCCGCCCAGGAGGGCTCTGACGACGCGGGTGGGGACGAGGCGGGTGGGGACGACGCTGGCGAGGACGACCGGCGGGACGCGGCCGAGGAGGCCACGGACGACATCATCGGACAGGGGACAGGAGGGACCGGCTCGTGAACAACCTGCTGCCGCTGCCCGTGCTGCTGCCCCTGCTCGGGGCCGGCCTCGCGCTGATCCTCGGTCGTCGCCCGCGGGCGCAACGGGCCGTGTCCAGCATCGTCCTGCTGCTCGTCGTGGTCGTCGCGGCCACCCTGGTGGTGCTGACCGACCGGCACGGGCCGATCGTGCTGTGGGTCGGCGCCTGGCCGGAGCCGCTGGGTGTCGCGCTGGTCGCCGACCGCCTGTCCTCGCTGATGCTGCTGGTGTCCTCCCTGGTCACCTTCACCGTCCTGGTGTTCTCGATGGGCCAGGACGTCGAGGAGCGCAAGCGCGAGACCCCGGTGTCGATCTACCACCCGACGTTCCTGGTGCTGGCCGCCGGCGTCTCGAACGCGTTCCTGGCCGGCGACCTGTTCAACCTGTTCGTCGGGTTCGAGATCCTGCTGTTCGCCTCGTACGTGCTGCTCACCCTGGGCGGCACGGGGGAGCG
>JBMDXL010000344.1:0-1933 GCA_048594465.1 Microlunatus sp.
AGCGTTGGTGGGACGGTCGTCCCAGCAACAGATCGTGGCAGGACGGTCGTACCGGCAACAGATCTTGGTGACACGGCCGTGTCACTAACGTCGGCGACGCCCTGAGGTTTGGCTGGTCTCAGGCGCGCTGGGTCTGGACCAGCGGGGCGCCGGTGCGCCGGCGGCGCTGCAGGGTGAGGTAGCCGCTGAGGACGACGTAGTAGACGACGTAGACCAGCGACAGCACGATCCAGACCGGCGAGGGGTCGGGCAGCTGGGCCAGCAGGACGCCGTACGCCACGAGCCAGACGAGGGTGAGCGCCAGCGTGAGGGCCTGGAGGGTGCCGGTGCGGGAAGGGTAGACGTAGCCCACCGGCACGAACACCAGGACCGTGCACACGAGCAGCATCAACGTCACCGTGGTGAGGCCGACGTCCATCACCACGACGTAGAACGCCAGGATGTTCCAGTAGCTGGGGAAGCCGGTGAACAGGTGGTCCTCGGTCTTGGCGTCGGTGCGGCAGAACTGGAACGCCGACGCGATGAGCGGCACGATCGCCAGCACCTGGGCCCACGCACCGTCACCGAGGTAGCCCGCGGTCCACAGCAGCAGCATGGGCGTGAAGGCGTAGTTGAGGTAGTCGACGATGTTGTCGAGCAGGGCCCCGTCGAACCAGGGCACGACCTCCTTCACCCGGACGTGCCGAGCGAGCATGCCGTCCGAGCCGTCGACCAGGATGGCGACGAGGCCGAGCCACAGCGCGCGCTCGGTGTCGCGCTCGATGACCGCCACCAGCGTCAGCAGCGCCAGCGCGGCGCCCGACATCGTGTAGAGGTGGACCGCCCAGGCGGCGGCCACTGCCCCCCGGGAGGCCGGCCGGGCCGGTGCTCCGGGACGGGCAGCGTCCTCGTCGTGCTGCGTGGCGTCCACACGTCTCCTCGGTCGGCCAGGGGGCGCCCGAGGGTATCGCGGCCCGGACCCTAGGCTGCGCAGGTGGGACCGTCCGCGCAGCAGCGCCGCCACCCCCTCGCGCAGCTGGTGGTCTTCGCCTGCGTGGGAGGGCTGTTCAACCTGGTGTACGCCGGGCTCTACCTCGTGCTGCGCCAGGTGTCAGACACCCAGCCGGCCAACGCCGCCGCGCTGGTGCTCTCGACGCGCGCCGGCTCGGGGGGCCACCGCCGGGTCAGCGTCGGGGTGCGCGACCCGGCCCACACCGTGCGCCACCAGGTGCTGGGCCTGGCCCTGCTGGGCTTCAGCCTCGCGGTGACGGCCGGCTCCCTGGCCCTGCTGGAGGCCCTGGTCGACGAGCCGTCGCAGACGGCCGAGGTCGCGGTCCTGGTGGCGGCCAACCTCGGCTGCGGACTGGTGCGCTTCATGGCCTTCCGCGTGGCGATGCTGCCCCCGGAGGTACGCCGCGACCGGAAGGGGCGCGCGGGCGCCACCGCGTGAACAGCTGTGTAAACCGCAGTTGCACTACCCTCACCGGATGACCACCACCCGCACCACGACCCGGTTGCCCGCCGCCGCGAGCCGCCGGGCACGCGAGCGGGAGATCCTGGCCGCCACCCGCGAGCTCTTCGACGAGTCCGGCGTCCGCGACGCCCAGATCGAGGACATCGCCCGGGCGGTGGGCGTCAACCGGGCCATCATCTACCGCCACTTCAGCGGCAAGGAGGAGCTCGTCGCGCTCACCGTCGTCCGCTACCTCGAGGACCTCGAGACGGCGGTGCTCGGGGCCGACGGGACCCGCGGCACCCCCGAGGAGCAGCTGGTGGCGGCGGTGGAGGCGTTCGTGGACTTCGAACCCTCGCGTGGGGCGGTGAACAAGCAGGGCGACACCTGGGTGGCGCTCGACGCATCATTCAAGGAACACCGACGTGAGCAACCGCTGGAACTGGGCAGTCTGGTGAGCGTGGGCCTGACCAACGTGCTTACCGATGTGAGGGAGGTGGC
>JBMDXL010000345.1:0-2037 GCA_048594465.1 Microlunatus sp.
GGCTGATCGCCACGGCGCACCCCTCGGCCGTGCTCCGCACGCCGGCCGGGTCCGAACGGGACGACGCGTACGCCGCCCTGGTCGCCGATCTGCGGACCGCCGCCGCCGCGCTCACGGACCTGCCCGGCTAGGTTGGCGACCATGCTGGTTGCCTTCTCCGTCGCCCCCTCCGGCGGTGACCCGTCCGTGGGAGACGCCGTCGCCGCCGCCGTGCGCGTGGTCCGCGAGTCCGGTCTGCCGAACGAGACCACGTCGATGTTCACCACGATCGAGGGGGAGTGGGACGAGGTGATGGACGTGGTGAAACGCGCCACCGAAGCCGTCTCCGCCGTGAGCCCCCGGACGTCGCTGGTGCTCAAGGCCGACATCCGCCCGGGCCACACCGACATGCTGCGCAGCAAGGTCCGCCGGGTCGAGGACGCCCTGGCCGCTGATCGTCCGGGCACGGAGGAGTCGTGAGCGACCACCCCCGGCTGGACCTGGCCGTCGAGCAGGCCCGCCTGGCCCGTGAGGCCGGCAACCACCCGTTCGGAGCCGTGCTGGCCGACGCAGCGGGCACAGTGGTGCTGACCGCCCAGAACACGGTGGTCACCGGGTCCGACGTGACCGGTCACGCGGAGTCCAACCTGGTCCGGCGGGCCAGCACCCCGATCGGCCGCGACCTGAGCGGGTACGCGCTCTACACCAGCACCGAGCCGTGCGCCCTGTGCGCCGGCGCCATCTACTGGGCAGGGATCTCCAAGGTGGTCTACGCCCTGGGCGAGGACGAGCTGCGGACGATGACCGGTGACGACCCGGAGAACCCGACCCTCGCCCTACCGAGCCGGCAGGTGTTCGCCGCCGGTCAGCGACCGACCGAGGTGCTCGGCCCGTTCGACCTGCCCGAGGCCCGCGCGGTGCACGAGGGCTTCTGGCGGTCCTGACTCTCCGGCTGCTCAGCCGCGCCGCCGGCGGGCCTGGACGCGCTGGGCTTCGCGGGCGACGCGGACGAACAGGGAGCGGTCCAGCGCGGCGCCCTCCCGCCGGACAGCTGTGGCGTCGAGCTGCAGGATCCGGTCCAGGCGCACCTCGCTCGGGCGACCGCGGCTGTCCCACGACCCGGTGCCGATGTCCATCCAGTAGCGGCCGTGGCGCGCCTCGTCGGCGGTGTCGCGGTCGTGGTCCTTGCTGGTGAGCATGAGCCCGTGGAACGTGCTGCGGTCGCGCGAGACGATGAGCACCGGGCGGTCCTTGCCGCGCCCGTCCCCCTCGTCGTACGGCACCCACGCCCAGACGATCTCGCCCGGATCCGGCCGGCCGTCCCGTCGCGGCGCGTAGTCGAAGCGGACGGGTGCCTGGACGTCGGGCGGCGGTGTACGGGAAGGCAGCAGGCGACGGAGACGGGACCACAGCGGCACCAGGTCATTGTCGCGGACGCCTGTCGGTGGGTCGCACTAGTGTTCCGGACGTGACGGACGCTCCCGAGACGACGGCCCCCGACCAGGCAGCACCCGACGCCGAGGCCCGCTCCAGGCACGCCGAGCTGACCGAGCGCCTGGACGAGGCGCGCTGGCGCTACCACGTGCTGGACGCCCCGACGATCTCCGACGGCGAGTTCGACGCGGCCATGCGGGAGCTGAACGCGATCGAGGACGCCTTCCCGGCACTGCGGACCCCGGACTCACCGACGCAGAAGGTCGGCGGACCGCCGGCCACCACCTTCGCCGCCGTCGAGCACCCGATGCGGCTGCTCAGCCTGGACAACGTCTTCAACCGCGAGGAGCTCGACCGCTGGGCGGCTCGCGCGGTGCGGGAGCTGGGGGAGGAGCAGATCGCCCGCTCCGGCTACCTGTGTGAGCTCAAGGTCGACGGCCTGGCCATCGACCTGCTGTACGAAGACGGCCGGCTCAGCCGGGCCGCGACCCGTGGTGACGGACGGTTCGGCGAGGACGTGACCGCCAACGTGTCCACCATCGACTCCATCCCGCGGCGGTTGACGGCGACCGACGAGCACCCGCTGCCCAGCACCCTGGAGGTGCGCGGCGAGGTGTTCTTCGC
>JBMDXL010000346.1:0-2166 GCA_048594465.1 Microlunatus sp.
GGACTCGGCACGTCGGCGCTGAAGGGCATGTCGAACAGGCGCTGACCCGCCGGTCGCGGTCTCACCTGCCGTCCTGCCCCGGTCCCGGACGGGCCCGCGGCGGACTTCTCCTGGCGGGGGGCCGGCTTCCCGGACCGCTCCTTGTGCTTGCTCACGGCGTCATTCTCCCGTCGTCGCACCCGCATCGCACCCCCGGTCGACCATGACGCCGGTCGATCATGATCACCCGACCGATCATGATCACCCGACCGATCATGATCACCCGACCGAGGGCGCCTTCTTGGCCGCGGTCTTCTTCGCCGGCGCCTTGCGCGCGGTGGTCTTCGTGGCTGCGGTCTTGGCCGGGGTCTTCTTCGCCGCCGTCGTGGCCTTCTTGGCCGGCGCCTTCTGGGCGGCGGCCCGCTTCTTCGGCGCCGGACCCTTGGCCCGCTTCTCGGCCAGCAGCTCCGCCGCCCGCTCCGGGGTGATCGACTCGATCTCGTCACCGCGGCGCAGGGTGGCGTTGAACTCGCCGTCGGTCACGTACGGACCGAACCGGCCGTCCTTGATGATCATGGGCTTGCCGCTGACCGGGTCGTCGCCGAGCTCCCGCAGCGGCGGCTTGGCCGCGGCCCGGCCCCGCAGCGTGGGCGGGGCGAAGATCGCCTTGGCGTCGTCCAGGGTGATGTCGAAGATCTGGTCCTCCGACTCCAGCGACCGGGAATCCGTTCCCTTCTTCAGGTACGGGCCGTAGCGGCCGTTCTGCGAGGTGATCTCCTGGCCGTCCTCGTCGACCCCCACCACCCGCGGCAGACTCATCAGCTGGAGGGCCTGCTCGAGGGTGACGCTCTCGATGCTCATCGACTGGAACAGCGATCCCGTCCGGGCCTTGGCGCTCTTCGGGGCGTCCTCGCCGAGCACCTCGGTGACGTACGGGCCGAAGCGGCCGTTGCGGGCCACGATCGGGGTGTGCGTCTCCGGGTCCAGACCGAGCTCGCGCTCCTCCCCCATCGGCTTGGACAGCAGCTCGCGGGCGAGGTCGACGGTGAGCTCGTCGGGGGGAAGATCATCGGCGACGTTGGCCCGCCGGTTCTCCGCGTCCTCGACGTAGGTGCCGTAGCGGCCCACCCGGACCGCGATGCCGGAGCCCTCGGCGTCGGACTCGAGATCACCGAGCGGGAAGGTGGAGAGCTTCCGGGCGTCGATGTCGCCCAGCTCGGAGACGAGCCGCTGCAGGCCTTCCCGGTCGCCGGCGTCGGTGGCCTCGGAGCTGCCGAAGTAGAAGTCGGTGAGCACGGTCAGCCGCTGCGCGCGCCCGTCGGCGATCTCGTCGAGCACGTCCTCCATCTCGGCGGTGAACGCGTAGTCCACCAGGTGCGGGAAGTGCTCCTCCAGCAACCGGGTGACCGCGAAGGCCAACCAGGTCGGGACCAGCGCAGATCCCTTCTTGAACACGTAGTCCCGGCTGGTGATGGTGCGGATGATCGACGCGTACGTCGACGGCCGGCCGATCTCCAGCTCCTCCAGCTTGGCCACCAGCGACGGCTCGGTGTAGCGGGCCGGCGGCCGGGTCTCGTGCCCGGCGGCGGTGACCTCGTCGGGCCGCAGCGACTGGCCCTCGCTCAGCTGGGGGATCCGCCGCTGGCCCTCGTCGTCGCCGGCACCGTCGTCGGTCGACTCCACGTACGCCTTCATGAAACCGGCGAAGGTGACCGTGGACCCGGTGGAGACGAACCCGCACGGCGGCTGGCCGCTGTCGGCGGTCGGCCGGGCATCGATCTGCACGGTGACCCGCTGCAGCTTGGCGTCGGCCATCTGGGAGGCGATGGTGCGCATCCAGATCAGCTCGTAGAGCCGGAACTCGTCGCCCCGCAGACCGGTCTGGGCGGGGGTGCGGAAGTTCTCCCCGGCCGGCCGGATGGCCTCGTGCGCCTCCTGGGCGTTCTTCACCTTGGAGGTGTAGACGCGGGGCGAGCCGGGCACGTACTGCGGCCCGAACAGCTGCCGGACCTGATCACGGGCGGCCTTGATCGCGGTGTCGGACAGCTGCACCGAGTCGGTCCGCATGTAGGTGATGAAGCCGTCCTCGTACAGCGACTGGGCCACCGACATCGCCCGCTGGGCGGTCATCCCGAGCTTGCGACCGGCTTCCTGCTGCATCGTCGTGGTCCGGAACGGGGCCGACGG
>JBMDXL010000347.1:0-4466 GCA_048594465.1 Microlunatus sp.
ACCCGGCTGCCCTGCTTCTGACCGGTCAGACCCTTGCTGAAGCCGGGCACCACCTGGGCCAGGCTGAAGGTGGCCGGCTCACCCCGGCTGAACGAGTCGTCGAACTTCTTGCCCGTCCGACCGTTCACGCCGTAGTAGTCGACGGTCACCGTGGTGCCCTCGGCCAGCTTCGGTCCGTTGCCCTCGCTCAGCACCCGGGTCTGGGTCTTGTCGATGGCGAAGGGCGGCTTGAAGGTGATCTTCGGCTCCTTGCCGAACGCCCCGCTGACCTTGATCGCGTCGGTGTTCTTGGACACCGGCACCGCGGCCTTGGAGGCCGACGGGCTGGCGCTCGCCGAGGGCGAGGCGGACGCCGGCGCGCTCGGCGAGGCGCTGGCGGCGGGATCTCCCTCGTCGCCGCAGGCGGCCAGCCCCATCAGGGAGGCCGCGACGGCGGTCACGAGCAGGGTCGTCAGGGCACGGCTCGTACGTCGGGGACGCACAGGTCGGTCAACAGGCACCGGTGCACCCTACCCGGCGCCCCTGAGCGCCTCCCCTCGCCGCGCTCGGGCGGACGACGCCACGCTCAGGCGACGACCCGGCTCAGGTGGACGAGGGGCGCCGCATCGAGGCGATCAGCCGGTCGACCCGGTCGTCGGTGGCCAGGAAGGGGTCCTTGCACAGCACCGTCCGCTGGGCCTGGTCGTTCAGCTTCAGGTGCACCCAGTCGACGGTGTAGTCGTTGCGACCCTCCTGGGCGGCGCGGATGAAGTCGCCCCGGAGCTTGGCCCGGGTGGTCTGCGGGGGCACCGACTAGGCCCGGAAGATGTCCAGCTCGTCGGTCACCCGCGCGGCCATCCCGCGGGACTGGAGCAGGTCGAACAGCCCCCGACCGCGGCGGATGTCGTGGTAGGCCAGGTCCAGCTGGGCGATCCGCGGGTCGGCCAGACCGAGCTCGTGCTTGGCCGCGTACCGGTCCAGCAGCTTCTGCTTGATCACCCAGTCGATCTCGGTGTCGACCAGACCCAGCTTGTCCTCGGCGACCCCGCGCAGGGTCCGCTCCCACAGGTCCAGCACCCGGTCCACGGTCTGGGTGCCCAGCCCCTCGCGCCGGACGAACTCGCTGACCTTCTCGTAGTACTCCGACTGCAGGTCCAGCGCGGAGGCGCGCCGTCCGTTCGACAGCGCGACGGTGGTCCGCCCGGTGGGGTCCCGGCTCAGGTCGCGGATGGCCCGGATCGGGTTCTCCAGCGTCAGGTCCCGCATCGGCACCCCGGCCTCGATCAGCCGCAGCACCAGCTCCGCGCTGCCGACCTTGAGCAGCGTGGTCGTCTCGCTCATGTTGGAGTCGCCGACGATCACGTGCAGCCGGCGGTAGCGCTCGGGGTCGGCGTGCGGCTCGTCGCGGGTGTTGATGATCGGCCGGCTCCGGGTGGTGGCCGAGGAGACCGACTCCCAGATGTGCTCGGCCCGCTGGCTGACGCTGAACTCCGCCCCGCGGGCGGTGTGCAGCACCTTGCCGGAGCCGCAGATCAGCTGCCGGGACACCAGGAAGGGCACCAGCACGTCGGTGATCTTGGCGAAGTCCCCCACCCGCGAGATCAGGTAGTTCTCGTGACAGCCGTAGGAGTTGCCGTGGCTGTCGGTGTTGTTCTTGAACAGGTAGATGTCGCCGCTGATGCCCTCGCTGGCCAGCCGCTGCTCGGCGTCGACGATCAGGTCCTCGAGGATCCGCTCGCCGGCCCGGTCGTGGTTGATCAGCTGGACCAGGTCGTCGCACTCGGCGGTGGCGTACTCGGGGTGCGAGCCGACATCGAGGTAGATCCGGGATCCGTTGCGCAGGAAGACGTTCGAGGACCGGCCCCAGGTGACCACCCGCCGGAACAGGTAGCGGGCCACCTCGTCGGGGGTCAGCCGGCGCGTCCCGCCGGACGTGCAGGCGACCCCGTACTCGGTCTCCAGTCCGTAGATGCGCCGGTCCACTGATCCTCCTCCTCGCCAGGCCCTCGCCGCCCGGTCCCGGACCGGTCAGCCGCCGGTGAGATCCAGCAGCTCGCCCAGCTCCTCGCGGGTCAGCTCCCGGAACTCCCCGACCCGCAGGTTGCCCAGCCGGACCGGGCCGATGCCGGTCCGCGACAGCCGACGCACGGGATGCCCGACCGCGTCCATCGTACGGCGCACGATCCGGTTGCGACCCTCGGTGAGGGTGATCCGGACCAGTGTCTTGTCCGGCGCCGAGGACACCACCTTGACCGACGTCGGTCGCACCGGTCCGTCCTCCAGGGTGACGCCCTTGCGCAGGCGGTTGATCGTGTGGGTGCTGAGCACGCCCTCGACCTCGGCCAGGTACGTCTTGGGGACCTCGAACGAGGGGTGGGCCAGCCGGTGCCCGAAGTCCCCGTCGTTGGTCAGGATGAGCAGACCCTCGGTCTCGGTGTCCAACCGGCCGACGTGGAACAGCCGGTCGTTGGCGGAGCGGCGACCGGGCACCTTGCCGACCAGCAGGTCGGCCAGGGTCCGACGGCCCTCCGGGTCGTCCATGGTGGAGACGACGCCGCGCGGCTTGTTCAGCACCAGGTAGAGGTGACGCCGGGGCGGCGGGATGCGGGAGCCGTCCACCCGTACGGTGTCGCGCTCGGGGTCCACCCGCAGACCCTGCTCGGTGACCAGTCGCCCGTTCACCTCGACCCGGCCCTCGTTGATCAGGATCTCGGCGGCCCGCCGGGACGCGACACCGGCCGCGGCCAGCACCTTCTGCAGGCGTACGCCTTCGGTCGACTCCTCAGCCATGGCTGTCTTCTCTCTCGTGGTCGTGCTCAGCGGAGCTCTCAGCGTCGGTGGCGGCCGGGTCGACCACGGGATCTGACAGCTCGGGTTCATCGGGTACGGCCTGGGGCCGGGCCAGCTGACTCAGCTCGGCCTCCAGCTCGTCGACCTCGGGCAGGTGCGGGGCCAGCGCCGGCAGGTCGTCCAGGCTACGCAGACCCATCCGCTCCAGGAAGTAGCCGGTGGTGCGGAACAGGATCGCACCGGACTCCGGGTCGTGGCCGGACTCCGCGACCAGACCGCGGGTCAGCAGGGTCCGCATCACCCCGTCGACGCTGACCCCGCGGACGGCGGAGATCCGGGCCCGGGAGATCGGCTGCTGGTAGGCGACCACCGCCAGCGTCTCCAGCGCGGCCTGGGACAGCTTGGCCTGCTGACCGTCGAGCAGGTAGGCCGAGACCAGGTCGGCGTGCTCCTCCCGGGTGTAGTAGCGCCAGCCACCCCCGATCTGGCGCAGCTCGAAGCCCCGCCCCGTCTCGGCGTAGAAGGCGACCAGCTCGGCCAGCGCGTCGGCGACCAGACCCGTGGGCGCACCGAGGGCGGCCGCCAGCTCGGTCTCCGGCAGCGGCTCGTCGGCGATCAGCAGCAGTGCCTCCAGGGCGCCGCTGATCTCCTCCACCGTCACCGGAGCCGCCGCGGTGTCAGCGTCGGTGGTGGCCGGAACCACCACCGGGTCCGACACCTCGGATGGTTCGGTGCTCTGCTCGCTCATGCGGATCCCTTCCCGGCCGTCGCGTCAGCCTCGGTGGCGGCCGGAGCCGCCCCGGGGTCCGACACCTCGGTGCCTTCGTCGAACTCGTCGGAGATGGCCAGGTCGCCGGACTCGCTGCCGGTCCAGCGGATGGTCAGCTCGCCGAGCGGGGTGAGCTGCTCGAACGCCACCGCCTGCTCGCGGAACAGCTCCAGCAGAGCCAGGAAGCGCGCCACCGTGGTGACCCGGTCGGGGGCGTCGGCGGACAGGGCCCGGAAGGTCATGGTGCCGGTCCGCCGCAGCCGGTCCACCACCAGAGCGGCCTGCTCCCGGACGCTGACGGTGGACAGGTGCAGGTGGGCCAGCGAGATCACGTCGGCCTGCTTCGGGGCCATCGCCTTGGCCGCCAGGGCGGCCAGCTCGACCGGGGTGATGGTCAGCCGCACCTCGGGCAGCAGGCTGGCGAACCGGGGGTCCGGTCCCACCTGCCGCGGGTGCCGGCGGTCCTCCACCGACAGCCGCTGCACCAGCAGCGCGGCGATCTGCTTGTACGCCTTGTACTGCAGCAAGCGCGCGAACAGCAGGTCGCGCGCCTCGAGCAGGGCCAGGTCCTCGGTGTCGGTCATCTCCCCCGACGGCAGCAGCCGGGCCGCCTTGAGGTCGAGCAGGGTGGCCGCGACGACGATGAACTGGCTGGTCTGCTCCAGGTCCCAGGCGTCACCGCTGGCCTTGATGAAGCCGATGAACTCGTCGGTCACCTTGGACAGGGCGACCTCGGTGACATCGAGCTTGTGCTTGGAGATCAGCTGCAGGAGCAGGTCGAAGGGGCCCTCGAAGTTGTCGAGCCTCACCTCGAACGCGGGCGCCTTCCGGTCGGCGCGGTCCTCCTGCTCGGCCAGCGTCGTCATCCCTCGCGCAGCCGGCGCACCAGCATGCTGTCGTCGCCGTGCTCCTCGAGCTCGGCGAGCAC
>JBMDXL010000348.1:0-1955 GCA_048594465.1 Microlunatus sp.
GGTAGTCCGCCAGACGATCTGCTGCCGGCCGAGACCGGAAACCGGTCGCGCTGAGCCTGGTCAGGTCCAGCGCACTGTGCCGGGGCCGGGGCGCGAGGTCCTTGCCCCGGCCGTACTCCTCGGCCGTCACGGGCGTGACCATCGCCGGGTCCTGACCTCGGGCGGCGTAGACGTCACGGGCGATGTCGGCCCAGCTGGTCACCGGACCGCTGTTGGACACGTTGTAGGTGCCGTACGGCGCCCCGACCGCCAGCAGGTGGTCCAGCGCCGCGACGATCTCGTCGGTGAAGGTGAGCCGGCCGAACTGGTCGGCCACCACGCTCGGCGCCACGCCGCGGTCGGCCAGCGAGGCCATCGTGGCCACGAAGTTCCTGCCGTCGCCGATCACCCAGCTGGTCCGCAGCAGGTAGTGCCGGGGCAGGGTGGCCACGACCGCGTCGCCCGCCGCCTTGGTCTGGCCGTAGACGCCGAGCGGGGCGAACGCCTCGTCCTCGTCGTGGGTCTCCACGGAGCCGTCGAAGACGTAGTCCGACGACACGTGCACCAGGGTCGTCCCGTGCGCGCGGCACGCGCGGGCCAGGGCGGCCACCGCAGTCACGTTGGTGGCCCAGGCGTCGCGCCGGCCCTGGGCCGTCTCGGCGGCATCGACGGCGGTGTACGCAGCGGCGTTCACCACCACGCCGTAGCCGCTCAGGTCAAGACCGGCCACCGCGGCCGGATCGGTCAGGTCGAGATCGGCTCGGGTCAGCCCGGTGGCGTCGGGCCAGGCGGCCAGCAGAGCCCTCCCCAGCTGGCCGTCGGCGCCGATCACCAGCCGCCGGGGCGGCTGCATGGGGGTCACGTCGACCAGCCGCGGATGGCGGCGGTCGGCCTCGGACAGCTCGGCCCGGTCCAGGGGGATCGGCCAGGCGATCGCCAGGGTCTCGTCGGCCAGGTTGCAGAAGGTGTACGACTCCTTGGCCGCCGGACTCCAGTGGTCGTTGACCAGGTAGGAGTAGACGGTGTCGTCGGCCAGGGTCTGGAAGGCGTTGCCGACCCCGCGGGGCACGAAGACCGCCGTGTCCGGACCGAGCTCCAACGTGACCACGCGTCCGAAGCCGTCACCGGGTCGCAGATCCACCCAGGCGCCGAAGATCCGGCCGTGCGCGACCGAGACGAGCTTGTCCCACGGCTCGGCGTGGATGCCGCGGGTCGCGCCCGCGGAGGTGTTGAACGACACGTTGTTCTGCACCGGGGTGAAGTCCGGGAGGCCGAGCGCGACCATCTTGGCCCGCTGCCAGTTCTCCTTGAACCACCCCCTGTTGTCGGACCGGACGTCCAGCCCGATCACCAACAGGTCGTCGATCGCGGTCGGCCTGACGCTGAGCTCCGCCACCGTCACTGCCCCTGGGAGGCGTACGCCGCCTCGGTGGCCGCCTTCTGCGGACGCCACCACGCCTCGTTCTCGCGGTACCAGGCGATCGTGTCGGCCAGCCCGGCCGCGAAGTCGGAGAACCGGGGGGACCAACCGAGCTCGGTGCGCAGCCGGGTGGCGTCGATGGCGTAGCGCATGTCGTGGCCGGGCCGGTCGGCGACCAGGTCGTAGGCGTCGGCGGGCTGACCGAGCCCGGTGAGGATGGCCTCGACGACCTCCTTGTTGTTCTTCTCCCCGTCGGCGCCGATCAGGTAGGTGTCACCGATCCGCCCGCGGTCGATGATGGTCAGCACCGCTGCGCTGTGGTCGTCGGCGTGGATCCAGTCGCGGACGTTCTCACCACGGCCGTAGAGCTTCGGCCGCTGACCGTCGAGCACGTTGGTGATCTGGCGCGGGATGAACTTCTCCACGTGCTGGTAGGGCCCGTAGTTGTTGGAGCAGTTCGAGATGGTGGCGCGCACGCCGAACGACCGCGCCCACGCGCGCACCAGCAGGTCCGAGGACGCCTTGGTCGACGAGTACGGGCTCGAGGGGTTGTACG
>JBMDXL010000349.1:0-1525 GCA_048594465.1 Microlunatus sp.
GAGATGATCTGGAACGGCGCGCCGTCGAGCAGGAAGTCCCGCTCCCCGATGGCGAATGACCTCATGACAATCTCCTCGTCCCGCTCTTCCGTAGAGGCTTATTCTTTCACGTAGAAAATGCGGTGGCAATGATCCGCTACCGTGACTGCACGCGGACCGGTCGAGATCAGGGGGCTCCGATGGCACTGTCGGGTCGCACGTCGCGCGATCTGCGCAACGAGTCGCGGTTCGACGTGGTGCGGGCCGTCTACTCCGCCACCACCCCCACCCGGCAGGAGCTGGTGGCGCTGACGGGTCTGAGCTTCGCCACGGTGTCCAACATCGTCAACGAGCTGGTCGGGGTGGGGATGCTGGTCGAGGCCAGCCGGGAGGACTCCAACGGGGGCCGACCGCGGGTCCGGCTCCGAGTGCCCCCCGACCGCGGGCTGCTGGTCGGGGTCGACGTGGCCGAGACCTACATCCACGTCGACGTCTTCGACGCCGCCTTGCAGCGACGCTCCCGGTTCGAGCGGCAGATCACCGAGCGCTCCGACCCCGAGTACGTGCTGGCCGAGATCGCCGACTGCGTCCGGGCCGGGACCACCGACGGCGACCTGAGCACGGTGCTGGGCATCGGGGTCAGCCTGCCCGGTCAGGTGGAGCCCGAGGCGGGGGTGTCGGTGTTCGCCCCCAACTGGTCGTGGCGCGACGTGCCGGTGCAGAGCATGCTGCGCGACCGGCTCGCGGCGCCGGTCTACCTGGACAACCCGCTCAAGGCCAACACGGTGGCGGAGCTCTGGTTCGGCCACGGCCGCGAGGTCGGGGACCTGGTCACCGTCAACCTCGGCACCGGGGTCGGCGCCGGGATCGCCTGGCAGGGCGACCTCCTCCGCGGGGTGACCAACAACGCCGGCGAGTGGGGTCACACCACGCTGATCATGGACGGCCGGGAGTGCCGGTGCGGTCGGCGCGGCTGCGTCGAGGCGTACGTCGGGGTGCCGGGCCTGATCGCGCTGTTCGAGGCGGAGCACCCCGGGCACCCCTACCTGGCGGGCGGCCAGACGGCGTTCGTCGCCGCGGTCCGGGCCGGGCTGGAGTCCGGCGACCCGGACGCCGCCTGGACGATCAGCACGTTCGCCCACCACCTCGGGGCCGGGCTGGCCAACATCGTCAACATGATCAACCCGCGCCGGATCGTGCTCTGCGGCTGGACGGTCAACTACCTCGGCCCGTGGCTGCTGGAGCCGACCACGGCCCGGATGACGGGGGAGTCGATCGCCGGGTCGGCGGCCATGGTGGACCTGGTCCTGACCGAGATCCCCGACCGGCCGGTGGCCCTCGGGATGGCCACCTTGGCCCTGCAGCGCTTCCTCGAGGAGGTCGGTCTCCCGAGCCGCCCGGCCGGCCGCTCCCTGGGCGCGGTGCCCGGCCGCTGATCTTGGTATCCTGGCGCTCTCGGGCCACCTCGGGGAACGACAAAGGTGCGTCGATCATGGACAGTTCCACCCACCCGCTCGCGCGGGATCCCGGAGCCGTACGGCTGCTG